>JAENVX010000375.1 GCA_016650355.1 Bacteroidia bacterium
GACGAGAATGCTTATTTCGTGAGAGGTATTTTAAAGCCAGCAAGTAGCGTAATTGATAATTTGATTCTTACAAGTGTTGGAAGTGTATGGAAGGTTCACGAAGAGCACAACGAAAAGCAGACAGTTGAAGAAATAGAAATTAAACGTCCTTCTAAACTTGTCCCCGCAATTGAAGAGGGCGATAGCACTAAAGAAATTACTGCACTCTTAGTTAAGTTTCGGAACCCTTTGGCCGTGATTCAGCTGCCACGATATATCAATATGCAGACCAGTATGCAGGCTGCCTCTCCGGCCTTTGAGACATCGCGTTTATTTTCAATTCTTGGGATTGGCGTAGAGGCTGTGATGGGGTTTGCTTATGTGCTCATTTTTATTTCAGCGTTAAGCATTTTTATTGCTCTTTATAATTCTTTGAAGGAGCGCAAATATGATCTTGCGATTATGAGGTCCATGGGTGCCAGCAAAGGACAATTATTTATCACCACAATTTTGGAAGGGACTACGCTAACAATATTTGGAAGTCTAATCGGTCTTGTTTTAGGTCATGCTGTTTTGTTTATGTTTACTTATATAGTCGAGGAAAGTCAGATGACTGGAATAACCGCATGGGTATTCTATCGAGAAGAAGTGATGCTAATGGGAGGAAGTTTTGTTTTAGGAATTATTTGCTCATTGATTCCCGCGTTTAAGGCTTATCGTACCGATATTCATAAAGTGCTTGCTGGTAATTAACTTTGCGCGATGAAAAACCTTTTTCCAATTTTTTTACTATTAAGTGTTTCCACTTTGGGTTTTGCCCAAGCGGATGGGTGGACTTCTTTTGCCAACACAAAATTTGAGGCAAAGTACAATGAGAAGGCTCAGGAATATTTTTTATTCCCCGAATTTCCAATTGACCTCAAAGCACTGGTCGGAAAGGAAATAGATCTTGAGGGATATTATTTACCAATCGATGTTGACGGGGATGCTTACATCATACTTTCTAAGTTTCCATATAGCCAGTGTTTTTTCTGTGGAGGTGCCGGGCCTGAATCCATTGCTGAGGTAAGTTTCAAGGCTAAACAAGATCGGTTTGAAGCAGACCAATACATTCGGGTAAAAGGAAAGTTAAAGCTGAATGCTTCCGATCTGGAGCACGGCAATTTTATAATAGAGGATGCAATACTTGTGAGTAAATAGTGATTCAGTTGAAGGTAGTATGTTCTATACCATTGAAATAATCAGCTATTTCTTTCAGTACAGTTTCACTGGCCTCATCCAAACTTAGGCACAAGACCTGAACCATTTTGTTGATATGGAGTGGATTGAGGTTTGGACCTCTACCAGAACGTGTTTGAAAGGGAATTCCAAAATTTAGATCATCTTGTGAAAGTTCTTTTCGCTTTCCATTGGCCGTCATAAAACCATTGACAGGACCTAAGTACGAATCTTTAAGAGTAACCATCACATTTCCGCTAGCCACCGATTCATTACCATGAGAAAGTTCCCATCTTATTCGAACAAATGAAGTGGCATTTCTTCCGCGCTCAATTCTTCCACTGACGGTTCCATAAATGTAGAATACACTCCAGGAACCAGACACGTAAATTCCTTGCGCCTGGCACGATTGAAGATCCATTGTGAGTTTGTAATGTTCCTTAAGAATACGTGTGGAGTCCTCGCATGAATAAAGAAGAGAACGAAATCGTTCCTTGAAGGCTTCGTTTATAGGTTGTTCAAATTGTTGCGCACCTAACGTTGTAAGATAGTTGAATTGAAACCGGTTGTATATCAGAAGTGGAACAATGATAAATCCAGTTTTGGCGCCAAAGGATTTTGGTACAAAACCAGATGGGTAAAAAACACTATCGAGTTCTATGCCTTGCGGGATGGAAACAGTTGGGAACGGAGTCTTAATTTTCCCTACCGCGGCAATGTCAATAACAGGTTGCTCTAGTGCCGTATTTAGCGTTTGCACGGAGAGGCATGATGTAACTATGAAAAGTAATAAAATGAATTGAATAATAGGATTGGAAGTGAAGGAGTGCACAAGACTCTTTATTGCTTCTTCTCTACGGCATGTCCACCAAATTCATTTCTTAAGGCAGCCACCACTTTTCCCGAAAACGTATCGTCTTGCTGTGAACGATAGCGTGTTAACAAAGACATCGTAATAACAGGAGTGGGCACACCTAATTCCAATGCTGTTTCCACAGTCCACTTTCCTTCACCTGAAGAGTGCATGATGCCCTTTATTGACTCTAGGTTTTCATCTTTTTCAAGTGCGTGTTGTGTCAACTCCATCAGCCAACTGCGAACTACAGATCCATGATTCCATACTTTGGCTACAGATGCAAGGTTTACTTCACTGTCGTACTTATGCAAAACCTCAAGGCCTTCTGCTATGGATTGCATCATGCCATATTCTATTCCGTTGTGTACCATCTTTGTGAAATGTCCACTTCCACTTTTGCCACAATATAAATAACCATTGGGCACTGAAATCGATTTGAATATTGGTGCACAATAATCGAACACCTCTTTCTTTCCACCGATCATCGTGCAGACACCGTGCAGGGCACCATTTATACCACCACTCGTTCCACAATCCAAATAATGAACGCCAACTTTTTCAAGATCACGCGAACGTGATAAAGTATCTTTATAGTGAGAATTCCCTCCATCAATGATGATGTCATCGGCATTCAAATGATTTTTTATGTTGCCAAGAATTACATCTACCACATTGCCAGCAGGCACCATCATCCAAATAATCCTTCTACCAGGCAATAAGTTTAGCAAATCGCTGATGGATGCTGCAGTATTGATTCCATCCGTAGCAATCTTGTCCATTGCGGCTTTATTTGCATCAAATGCAACTACGTGATGTTCTTTACTTTTGAAATTAAGGGCGAGGTTGTACCCCATTTTGCCTAATCCGATGAGTCCTATTTGCATATAAATTTCAATTTACCTGAATAATCATTCAGAATCAGTTTTTTCTAACTTCGAAAGATTGTAAAAATCTTGCTTTAGATTTCTGTAAAGTGAAAGAAAGATTTCGAATTTCTTTTGATACATCCCATGAATCTTGAAGTCTGGATGATAAACTACCTCATTAACCTTTTTCTCAAAGAAGTTTTCCTTCAAGCCAAGCGCTTCAAAGCCCAACCGGGCAGCTCCAATGGCGGAGGCATCATCCTGTGCGACCACTCTCACTTCCTTTCCGAAAACATCTGATAATAGTTGTATCCAGCCTGGGGAATGTATGAATCCGCCACTAGCAATTATAACGTTGTAATCGCCAACTGCTTCTTTCACACTGTGGGCAATGCTCAATAATGAGAAGCAAATTCCTTCAATTAAAGAACGCAACATATGTTGGCGAGTGTGTTTAATGCTTAAACCAAAAAACACACCCCTGGCGAGCGGGTCGTAGATAGGTGCCCGTTCACCTAAAATGTAAGGCAAGAAAATAAGACTATCGGAAGTTGAATCTTTACGACAGGCTTTCTCTGCTTCCTCATAAATAGATTGGCTTCCGTTCTGTGTCCCAAAAGTTTTCTCAAACCATTGAAGTAAAATCGCACCGTTATTTGTTGCACCACCGACAACGACACGGTCTTTACTTAGGATGTAATTGAATATCCTTTGCTCAGCATCAGCTTTTGGGCTTTCCACAATCATCCTGACAGCCCCACTTGTGCCAATTGTTACAGACAATTCACCAGGATGAACTGCGTTAGTTCCTAAGTTGGCAAGGCATCCATCATTTGCTCCAGGAATTATTTTAAGACCAAAAGGAAGATATAATTGATTCCTAACATCTTCAGTTATACTCGTAACAATCTGAGTTGTTGGAATAGGAGTGGGAAGTTGATCAGCTTTTATCCCGGCTTCTTTCATTGAATCCTCATTCCATTGAAGCGACTTAATATTAAAAAGGCCGCTGGCGGAAGCAATTGAATAATCTGTGATCCATTCACCTGTGAAATGGTGGAGTATATAATCTTTGATTGAGAGAAACTTGTAGGCATCTTTAATAAGATCAGGCTGATGTTTTTTTAACCACATTAACTTACACAAGGGAGACATTGGGTGAATAGCTGTGCCGGTAGCTTCATATATTTTGTATCCCACACCACGACTAACAAGATCATTGGCTTGCTCGGCACTTCTCATATCGGACCAAATAATAAGAGGGGTTAACGGATGTCCTTTCAAATCGACAGCCATCAAACTGTGCATAGCAGCGCTAAATGACAATCCTAGTAATTGGTGTTCTACGCAGTCCGCCTTGCTCTTAGCCAGGCAATCTTTTACAGCGTCAAGAATTTCGTTAGGATTCTGTTCTGAGTGACCAGTTTGCGGATAATATGTTGGATATGTTTTTGTTTGGGACGCCAAAACTTTTCCATCAGCAGTAACTGCCAAGGCTTTTGTACTTGTTGTTCCAATATCAATAGCAAGGATATAAGGTGGCAAAATCAGGTTATTGAACCTGAAAAATAGGGAATGAAGAGGAGAGTAAAAAAAATTGGTTTTTTATCGGACGATCGGTAGAGCTTGTCTTGAAGTAGTTCAAGATGTAATATGACAACACCATTTATAGTTTCAGAAATTTATATACTCCTTTGAAACCTGAAATTTCATTTTTTACAGCAAGGAGGTAATAGCCAGAGGCTAGATCTTTCACTTTAAAGCGAACTTCATTGTCATCGATAATCTCGCTTTCCAACTCCAACTCGTTACCAATAATATTATGGAGAGTCAATTTGATCTGACTTGCATTTGGTGTCTCTAATTTCAGGCTAATAAAATCTGTCCCGGGATTTGGATAAAGTTTCATAGACTTTACCATATCCGGATGTTGGTAGCCGGGCAGGCTCATCTCCTCACGTCCTTGCCCAAGACCTACCCGGCTTATCCCCACTAATCCAACCAACACAAATACTTTTAAAAATCTCATAATGTTATGTACGGCAAACACTTTGCCAAGGTTTACGCATTAGATGCATTTCCCTTGCACAAAGTTTAATCCTTTGAAAATAAATAGGTGACAGCCTTATTTTATTGAGGAATTAATAAAAATGAGGTGTTATTTGATCACAGCTGATAATTGTAGCGACAAATCCATGAAAATCATTTTGGCACTACCATTTCGTTCTAAATGATATGCTGCTTCGTTCATGAGATGATTAGTCCTTTCAATCTTTGAGGTTGTCATCACTTTGCTGAAATCCTGGATGAATTTAAGTTCGTTGCCTGTCGCGCGATTAATTTCAGTAGCACCCGCCCGATGTAGCAAGGTTTCCCGCATCATACTTTGGCCATAGTGCAGCAGGTTTCGCTGGCTCATCTTATCCAATTCATGAAAATTGTCAGATAAGCCCAAAAGGCGTGCATAATCTTTCTTAAAGCAAGATCTCATCCAATCGGTGAAAATTTCCTGGTTGTTATCTTCTTCTTGATCTATAAGATTAAGTGCAAAATTCAGATCGCCTTCGGCTTGCTGCACAATCTTTCGTCTTCTGGTTTCTTCCAGGTCGCGTTTATTTTCTAAAAATTCATTTACCTCCGGATCAGATAATAGGGGTACTTGAATAATCTGTGTCCTAGATAAAATGGTGGGCAAAAGTCTTTCCGCAGCGTTGGTTATTAAAAAGAAAAAAGTATTTGAAGGTGGCTCTTCCAGAATTTTCAGAATGCCATTGGCGGCTGATGGGTGCATGAACTCAGGTTGCCAGATTAACATCACTTTAAACCTACTTTCGAAGGGCTTAAGCGACAGCGAGCGGATAATTTCCCTGCTCTCTTCACGTGATATGATGGCTTGTTTGTCTTCGCCACCATAATAGTTGGTCCAGTCATCTAGCTTGCCAAAAGGTTGTTCAATTAAGAACTGCCTCCAACTCTTCAACATTTCTGCTTTGAAGCGGTCAGCGTCCTTATCTCCTTTAATATTGCTCAATGGAAATACAAAATTTGTATCCGGGTGAATAAATTTTAAGCTTTTACTACAGGCAGCGCATATGCCACAGGCGTCAGTATCTCCTTTATTTTGGCAATGAAGGAATGTGGTGTAAGCGAGTGCCAGGGGCAAGTTGAGTGCGCCCTCTTTCCCTAAAAACAATTGAGCGTGAGCGTTGTGATTGGACTTGACAGAATCAATCAGCATTGCTTTGACTTCTTTAAGACCAGGTATTGAGGAGAACATCATATGGTCTTATTGTTTTCCCAAGCTCTATATTTTGAAGATTGTTCAAATACTTGTTTCAGTATCTCTTTATCAGCAGCATCCAGTAGCACATTTCTTCTTTCCATAGCTTTCGTAGCAGTCTCCAACGCCTTATTTAGTTGAAACGTTGTGAAGCCAGACGCTCCACCCCATGCAAATGAAGGAATAAACGTGCGCGGATAGCCATCTCCGAAAATATTTGCACATACGCCTACCACCGTGCCCGTGTTAAACATCATGTTGATACCGCACTTACTGTGATCACCCATAACAAGACCGCAAAACATAAGACCTGTGTCTTTGAAACCTCCTTTTGCATAGTTCCATATCTTAATGTTCTCGAAATTATTCTTAAGGTTTGATGTATTCGTATCAGCTCCTAAGTTACACCATTCGCCAATAACAGAATTTCCGAGGAAGCCATCATGCGCTTTATTGCTGTATCCAAAGATAACGGTGTTACTTACTTCTCCTCCAATTTTTGAAAATGGTCCTACCGTAGTATCGCCTCTAACTTTTGCACCCATGTTTACATGCGATCCTTCACAGAGAGCGAACGGTCCGCGTATTATAGCGCCTTCGTGGATTTGAGAATTTTTGCCAATGTAGATGGGTCCATTCTCTGCATTTAATAGAGCAGCTTTAATTGAAACTCCCTTCTCTATAAAAATATTTTCATCCGAATATGTACGTGTGTGCTTGTCGGAGATGCCAGCTGACTTTCGGTTTTTCGTAATGAGTTTAAAATCCTCTCTAATTTGGGAGCCATTGAGTTGAAAAATTTTCCACACCTGGTCGATGATGGTGATTGTTTCAGGGTATTCTGTAATGGGACCAGAAATCACTTCAGGAATTTCATGCTCGGATGTGCGCAGTGC
>JAENVX010000376.1 GCA_016650355.1 Bacteroidia bacterium
AAATAGTCTTTATTGCAGCGAGCACCTTGTCGCGCAAGTCTTCCTGCGGAGCTTCCGTTGGTGTTACAGCTTCTTTAGCTTCTTTATTCTCGACCTCACTCATGACTTAAATTCTAATTGTGTTTTAAATGCCAACGCATAAATTTTAATCTGCTTTATCATGGCGGCAAAGCCATTAGAACGTTGCGTACCAATAAACCGTTCCATGCCTATTTTCTTCATAAAGTAGAACTCAGCATTCAAAATATTTTCTGGAGTTTGGCCTGAAAATATTCTCACTAACAAACTTACTAATCCTTTAGTAATGGCTGTGTTACTATCTGCTGAAAAATGTACTTTCCCATCTTCATACTTAGCACTAAGCCATACTTTCGATTGGCATCCCTTCACGCTATTCACCTCTACCTTATCTTCAGTTTTCATAACAGGAAGCTTTTGTCCTAATTCCATGATGTAGAATACAGTCATTTCCATGTCTCCGTCCAAAAGCGAAAACTCATTTATTATTTCGTCTTGATTTTCGTTAATCGACATTACTTATTATTCATAAAGCTAATAACCCGTTGCAGACCTTCCATCAATAGATCGATCTCCGCTTTTGTATTGTAAACAGCAAAGGAAGCGCGTACAGTTCCTTCGATGCCAAATCGTTCCATTAATGGTTGTGTACAATGGTGGCCTGTTCTTACAGCAATACCCCTTGTGTCTAGCATCTGACCCACATCAAAATGATGAATGCCCTCGATAACGAATGATTGCACACTGACTTTATTTTTGGATGTGCCAACAAGTCTTACAGATGGAAGATTTGATAATTTTTCAGATGCATACTGAAGCAACTCTGATTCGTGGGCTGCAATATTTTCTTTTCCCAGTTCCTTAATAAAATTCACGGCCTCATGAAGAGCGATCACATCAGCAATGTTTGGAGTTCCTGCTTCAAACTTGTAGGGTATCTCGTTAAATGTTGTTTTAGCAAAAGTGACGTCTTTGATCATTTCACCTCCGCCCATGTAAGGAGGCATTCTTTCCAATAAATTTTTCTTTCCGTATAAAATGCCTGTGCCTGTTGGGCCATACATTTTGTGTGAGGAAATGCAATAGAAATCGCAATCAATATCTTGAACATCAATTTCTAGATGAGCTGATGATTGCGCCCCATCGATTAGTACAACTGCTCCAAAATTATGCGCTAATGTGATGACCTCTTTAATTGGATTGATTGTACCCAAACTATTAGAAGCGTGATTAACAGCAACTATTTTAGTTCGAGAGGAGAGGAGTTTAGAATAAACGTCCAAATCCATTTCTCCAATTTCTGTTATTGGAATAATTTTTAGCGAAGCTTTTTTCTCATCACATATTATCTGCCATGGCACAATATTGGAATGGTGTTCAAGCCCCGAAATGATTACTTCGTCCCCTTCCTTCAAAAATGCTCTTCCATATGTAGCTGCCACAAGGTTGATACTTTCTGTAACGCCCCTTGTAAAAATGATCTCTTCAATATGTTTTGCATGAATAAACTGTTGCATAGCGAGACGAGTTTCTTCGTACGCTTTCGTTGCTTTTTCTGCCAGAGTGTGTATCCCCCTATGAATATTTGCATTGTAGCATTCATAAAAGTCCGTTAAGGCTTTGATGACACGCTTAGGCTTTTGACTGGTGGCAGCGTTGTCTAAATAGACCAGAGGCTTTCCATTTACTAGTTGGTGAAGAACCGGAAATTCATCTCTGATTTTCTCAATATTCAAAATACGCGTTTCAGCAAGACTGCTCATGAGTTAAAAGTCTTTGTGGAGCCGCTCGGAAATCAAGTTATCTAAATATACTTTGAGTTTTTCATCAGTGATGGGCTCTAGTACTTCCGCTGCAAAAGCATAAAGTAACATCGCCTTGGCCGTTAAGTATGAAATACCTCTGGATTGTAAATAAAAGACTGCTGCCTCATCCAACTGACCAGTCGTGCAGCCATGGGAGCATTTCACATCATCTGCCCATATTTCTAATTGCGGCTTCGTATTAATTGTGGCAGCCTCAGAGATCAGAATATTTCTGTTGGATTGAAAAGCGTTCGTTTTTTGTGCATGCGGCCTGACAAAAATCTTTCCATTGAAAATTCCTTTTGAATTGTCATCCATGATACCCTTATACAATTCATTGCTAAAGGAGTTAGGCTTTTTGTGATCAACAACGGTATGGTTATCAGCTAGCGTATTCCCATTCAAGATGGACAGGCCATAAAAGTGAGACTCGCAATTTTCGCCATCGATAGTAATGCCGAAATTATTACGGATCAGTTTTCCGTTTAAGGCAAGCGTAAACGTATTGACCTTACTCGAATTTTTCTGATGAATTAATGTATTGGTTACCTGATAGCTATTGCCGCAATCGTTCTGGATTTTGCAATATTCTAAATGTGCATTTTCTTTGATTGCAAATTCTTCAGTGAAGGTATGAAACACGGGATTTGATCCTTGAGATTCAAATCGTTCAATTATTGATAGTGAGCTTCCTTTTTCAGCGACAATAAGCATTCGCGTATGTGCAATAACTTGAGTTTGTGAAGCATCATTTATATGCAGAATAAAGAAAGGTTTTTGTACTGTTACATTAGCCGGCACATGGATAAAGACACCATCTTGCCATAGCGCAGTATTCATAGCAGCAAAAGCATCATCTGTGCTTACCAATTTGTTGAAGTGTTGGTTAAGAATATCGTTTTCCTCAAGAAAAGCTTTCGATATTGTTTTCACCTGTGCCTGGCTGTCAGGGCAAATAACTTTTGAATGGGTCGTTGAATAAGTACCGTTAATGAAAACCAATACATTGGCATCAATACCTTCTATTAAGAATTGATTGATTGAATGGATAGTAGATAAAGATTTTTCAGACTTCCAGGTAAATAACTTCTCAAGGTTTTTTGAAATAGGAGTGAAGCGGTATTCTTCATGTTTACCAGTGGGCAAACCTAGGTCACCCAGTTTAACCATAGCATCCTCACGACTTTCTTTAGCGACATCAAATTTTGCCTCACGAAAGTTTTTAGTAATATTATCCAAAAGATCAATATCGGTGGTCATTGTGCTCATATTTTTATGCTACCGATGTTTCTTCTTTTATCCAGTCGTATCCTTTAGCTTCTAGTTCGAGCGCTAAATCTTTTGTTCCCGTTTTAACAATTTTACCTTGGTAAAGAACGTGAACAAAATCAGGGACAATGTGATCCAGTAATCGTTGATAGTGTGTAATTACAATAATAGCGTTCTTCTTCGATCGGAGTGCGTTAACACCATTGGCCACAATGCGCAGTGCATCAATATCCAAACCCGAATCAGTTTCGTCAAGGATGGAAAGCTTAGGTTCAAGCATGGCCATCTGAAAAATTTCATTTCGCTTTTTCTCACCACCTGAAAATCCTTGGTTAAGTGCGCGGCTAAGTAAAGACTGATCAATTTCTACCAATTTCATTTTCTCTTTCATCAACGTTAAGAAAGAAACCGCATCTAAAGTTGGTAATCCACGGTGCTCGCGAATTTGGTTTAGAGCCGTTTTCATGAAGTTGATTGTGCTTACCCCTGGTATTTCTATTGGATATTGAAACGCCATGAATATTCCTTCTCTCGCGCGCACTTCGGGCGATAGCTCTAATAAGTCTTTACCTTGAAAGTCGATTGTTCCATTGGTGACTTGGTAATCTTCTCTTCCTGAAAGAACTGAAGCGAGCGTGCTTTTGCCAGAGCCATTTGGTCCCATGATAGCATGCACTTCGCCAGCATTCACCTTCAAATCTATTCCGTTGAGAATTTGTTTCTCACCCACTTTGGCTTGTAAATTTCTAATTGTTAGCATTTCGTTTTTGTTGTTTCTGATTTATCGATTTAGGTAGAGAACCTAAATGAAAACCAATAAATTATCCTACACTTCCTTCCAACGTCAAGGCAAGGAGCTTTTGTGCTTCCACCGCAAACTCCATAGGCAACTGGCTCAAAACTTCTTTGGCATACCCATTGACGATCAGTGCCACAGCTGCTTCTTCACTAATACCTCTTTGTTGGCAATAAAAAATTTGATCTTCTCCAATCTTGGATGTGGTAGCCTCATGTTCTATCCGAGCTGAATTATTTTCTACATCGATGTAAGGAAAGGTGTGCGCTCCGCATTGATCTCCCATTAGTAATGAATCACATTGTGAATGATTCCGCGCGTTGGTAGCTCGTTTCAGCACTTGAACCTGACCGCGATAACTATTTTGTGATTTGCCCGCAGAAATACCTTTTGAAACTATTCGTGACCTTGTATTTTTTCCGATATGAGTCATCTTCGTACCGGTATCTGCTTGCTGATAGTTATTGGTAACGGCCACCGAGTAGAATTCACCTACAGAATAATCTCCCTTTAATACGCATGA
>JAENVX010000377.1 GCA_016650355.1 Bacteroidia bacterium
AATGCTGAAGAGTTAAAGACATTATATGAACGCGTGGAGGAAGTTCCCTTTAGTTCAGACACGAAGATTATGGGCACTTTGCACAAAGGTCCTCAAGGAAACTTTGTTGCATCAAAAGGTTCGGTAGAACACTTGTTGGAGAAATGCAGTAAAATGCAATCAGGCACATCCATTATTGAATGGAGCACCGCTGAAAAAAACAACTTTCTTTTAGAATCAGAAAAAATGGCTGCTGATGGTCTTCGGGTATTAGGCTTTGCATATAAAGAAGGTGAGTTTAACAAAGACAACTATTTAACCGATTTGGTATATATTGGCATGATCGGTTTTTTAGATCCGCCCCGATTGGACATTAAAGATGCTATTCTATCCTGTAGAAAAGCAGGGATTAAGATCGTGATGATTACGGGCGATCACCCCATGACGGCACTCAACATCGCAAAGAAGGTCGGACTGGTAGATCAAGCAGAACAAAAGGTGATTACGGGAAATGATCTTTCATCCATGAATTCTCTTTCAGAGGAATGGAAAAAAAACATACTGTCTACTGCCGTATTTGCACGAACGACACCAAAACAAAAACTGGACATTGCAGACATCTATCAAAAAGCGGGCAACATCGTAGCGATGACAGGCGATGGTGTAAACGATGCTCCGGCTCTGAAGAAAGCAGATGTCGGTATCGCCATGGGATTGAGCGGTACGCAGGTAGCCAAAGAGACAGCCAGCATTATACTCAAGGACGATTCGTTTACTTCTATTGCTGAAGCGGTGGCACACGGCAGGGAGATTTTCCAGAACATACAGAAGTTTGTGATCTATCTCGTGTCTTGTAATTTAAGCGAGATACTGATTGTGACAACCCTTGGTTTCCTGGCCCCCGCATCCACCTTACTTCCCTTACAAATTCTGTTTCTAAATATGGTAACAGATGTATTCCCGGCACTGGCACTGGGTGTAGGCACGGGAGATAAAACAGTAATGGAAAAGCCTCCCAGGGATTCCAAGAAAGACATCATTTCCAAAGGAGACTGGATCACCATCTCAATGTATTCAGTAGCTATGACCTTGGCCGTGATTTTGGCCGTAATTTATTGCAAGCATTACATTACTGCGGATGAACGTGTGGCAAACAATGTCGCCTTTATCACCCTTACCTTTGCGCAGCTCTTTCATGTGTTCAACATGTCTTCCCTTCATTCAAAATTACTCGTGAACGAGATTACCAAAAACAAATTCGTATGGCTTGCGCTTTTGATTTGTACAGGTCTGCTTATACTTGTTTTTGTGTCACCTCAAATGCGTTTGGTATTGAAACTGGCAGTTCTTCCAGGGAAAATATGGATAGTGTCTATCGTGGCTGGATTGTTACCGTTGGTTTTAATTCAGATTTATAAAAGCATTTTGAAAAGAAGGAACTCAGCCATAAATGATTCTAGTGGCGAATGACGCCTATCCTTCAATCAAGTAAACATTTATCAATCATGCAATAAGCTATGACTGCCAATAACTTTAACATCAAGGGTCTATCTGACAAACAAGTAAATGAGGCCAGGATAAAATATGGCTACAATCGATTAACCTATAAAAAGGAAAACAGATTTTTTGATTCACTCTTAAGTTTAGTCAAAGAGCCTATGGTGATCTTATTGCTGGTAGCATCGTCCATTTACTTTATAAGTGGAGATATAGGCGACGGTATTTTTCTCACCTCCGCGATTGTGCTAGTGTCGGCTATTTCATTGTATCAGGATTCAAGAAGCCGTAATGCATTGGCGAAGTTAAAAGACTTTACACAGCCAATGTGTAAAGTCATCCGCAGTTGTGAAGTCGTGGAAATAAAAAGTGAAGACCTGGTTGTTGGCGACAGCCTGATCGTGGAAGAGGGAACTTCGATTGCCGCAGATGGCACCATCGTACATTCCAATGATTTTTCCGTAAACGAATCCATTCTCACCGGTGAATCCTTCGCTGCGTACAAAGACAAGACAAAAGAGGATAACTTAATTTACAAGGGCACCACGGTAGCCAGTGGATTAGCCATCGCAACGATTACGGCCATTGGTGTCGAAACCGAGTTGGGAAAAATTGGCAAAAGCCTTGAAAGTATAAAAGAAGATAAAACACCATTAGAATTTCAGATCAACAATTTTCTAAAAACAATGGTGCTCATTGGTGCCGTGGTTTTCATCATTGTGTGGATTATCAACTATCTCCAGTCCTATAATGTACTGGATAGTTTATTGAAAGCATTGACCCTTGCGATGAGTATTCTGCCGGAAGAAATCCCTGTGGCCTTTACCACCTTTATGGCTTTGGGTGCCTGGAGATTAATGAAGATGGGAGTTGTAGTAAAACAGATGAAGACGGTTGAAACGCTTGGCAGTGCCACGGTAATCTGTACCGATAAAACGGGAACAATCACAGAAAATAAAATGAGCCTGGCAAAACTCTTCGTGCTGGCGTCGAATAACATTTCCAATCCGGATGATAGGGTAAGTGATGATGAAAGAGAACTTATCTGTCTTGCGATGTGGGCCAGTGAGCCTATTCCATTTGACCCAATGGAAATAGCACTGCA
>JAENVX010000378.1 GCA_016650355.1 Bacteroidia bacterium
ATGCTACATTCTCCAACGCAGACGCACGTGGCAAAAGGTTAAACGTTTGGAATACAAAACCAATTTCTTTATTACGTACTTCAGCCAATTCATTCTCAGTCATATCGCTTACCAAATGATTGTTGAGCATGTAGGTACCACTACTAGGCGTATCTAAACAACCAACTATGTTCATCAACGTAGATTTTCCAGAGCCTGAAGGGCCCATGAAAGCCACGTACTCGCCTTTGTCAATAGAAATGGAAATATCCTGAAGTGCGTTCACGATATTGGTTCCCATCTTGTACATCCGGGAGATATTTTTGGTCTCAATAATATTTGGCATACTTGCTGGTTTGGTCTACTAAAGATGAATCGAATGATAATAAAGTTGACACTTACTTATGCTTCAACTGATGAATTGCATTTTGGTTTCATTTTCGACCCAAATTGCTTAAAAATAATGGTGAAACTCCCTATTAATTAGCCTAAACTGGGAATTTGTTATAAATGGTTGCAAATCGCTGATTTTACCATCAACCTTGAATAAACTCCAGACACTTTTGGATCACCGCGTCATCTTTTAGAATACGGCTGTGGCCTAGCCCTGACGTCTTTAGCAATTGAGCTGAAGGGTAAACTTTTTGTAATAATATTGGATGGTTTATCGGTACTTCTTTGTCGTCCTCATCGTGCACCAATAATAGCTTTAGCTCATGAGGCAAAAACTTAATCAGGTTGATGGCTGAGATGTCTTCAAAACTTGTGTGAAATGTTTTCTGAACGTGTGCTTTGAAGGCCACACCTGTTGCAGGAGACGCATTAATGGTTTTCACAAATCCTTTGATGATGTCTTCTCCAATTGTTGGACTTGCAATGTTGATCAGTTTAGAAATTGGTAATCCATTTCGAATGGAGTAAATGGAAGCAACTCCTCCAAACGAATGCCCGATCACAGCTACGGGCGTGCCTACCTGTTCCATAATTTTATGAAAGACCTCTTCGAATTCAGGAACATTCGTTTTGCGACCTTCCGAATTTCCGTGTGCGGGGCCATCAAAGGCAACGGCTCGATAATTATTTGCAACAAGCTTTGGAATAAACTTTCTAAACTGGCCGGCACGCCCGGCCCAGCCATGCACCAACAACACCACAGGTCCATTTCCCCAGGAATAGGCCTGTACTTTTTTTCCTTTGACGGACACGGTGAATTTTTCGCCCGTGACTAAAAATTCCTTTTCTCTCTGCGGCACCGTGAATCGAAACGGAGTGAAAAAAAGATTAAAGGCATAGTTGTGAGCAAGGGATGGGGCAATCCGCTCAACTTTCGGAAATCCCCAGCGTATAACTTTTAGTGCAAGAGGTGTATGGTCTTTCTTTTTCTTGGTCATGATTGCTTTTCTTCGCGAATCTCTGTGTTCTCTGCGGTTCTTTTTAACGCAAAGAAATACACGCAAAGAATAACAAAGATATTGAGTAAGATTATTTTCCTGATAGTTTAAATCTAAACGTCTTAGTTGTAAATTCAAAGGTGTTTAAATCATAAACCCGTTCTGAAAACTCAACATTATTTTCTTGATCAACTAAAATAACTGTAGAACACCGCGATCCATAATTTGGAGATTTAATAAACATCGAACTCAACGCCCGTTCGCGGTCCAACCCGATGCCTGTATCTGGTAACTGGTCGTCAACAGCTCGTTCCTCATCATATAAAAACTCGAATAATTGGTGAGATTTAACCTCATCAGATTTTAACAGCAGTTCAAATTTTTGTTTTCCCCGCTCCACTTTGGGCCAGGGCGTATCCATCAAGTGATTGCTTAGGCCATGCAAACCTTGAGCAATTTTTTCAATACCTGTTTTATAATTTGAGAGGTAGAAGAATTCTTTAGTATTGCCCACTAAAAGATTAAAGCCATTGTATGTGGCTGCTTTTGGTTCAACCTGTTTTAGGTACTCTTCCGGACCTATTTCCTTTTCGAGGTAATTAGAAACCAGCTGCCCGCGTGATGGGGCATTGGGGTTAATGTTTTTTGGATCGCGGAAATTAGTGAGTAAGCTTATCTTTCCAGATTTTGTCATACCCATCCATGTCCCATTGGCCTCAAGATCACGTCCTCCTAATATTTCTGGATAATCTTTCCAGAAATCGGCCGCAGCTGTCTTCCGGTTATAAAACTCATCGCGATTAGCTGTGAGAATGAGTTTGTATCGAGGATGTTGTTTCAGCGAAAAGAAGATAAGGCACATAGCAGAAATTAGGAGACATTCAAATGAATGCTATGGACGCAAAGTTGAGTAAAATTTAATTGTGTTGAGTTATTCTATTTTCAAATTATACAAATCGCCTTTTGAAGCTGGCAATGTCGGTAGTTGATTAAATCGAATGACGTTAAAACCATCAGCTATTTTATTCTGATCTTAGCGATTCTACTGGATTGGCCATAGCAGATTTCATTGTTTTGGTGCTCAGGGTAAGAAATGCTATAAGGAGTGTAATAAACCCAGCCAATCCATACATCCACCACTTGATATCTATTCGATATGCAAAATCCTGAAGCCATTTGTCCATAAGGTAAAATCCTAGAGGAAAAGCAATAACGAATGAAATGCTGACAAGAATTAGAAGATCTTTTGAAAGTAACGATACTATTTGTGTAACGTTTGCGCCTAATACTTTCCGTACGCCAATCTCTTTAACGCGCTGCTCAGCAGTAAAAGTTACTAAGCCAAATAAACCAAGGCAGGCTACGAAAATAGTAAGCGCACCGAAGATTTTCAGAATGCTACCTATCTTTTGTTCTGCGAGGTAGGTATCATTATAAAGCTCGTCTAACAAAGCATAGGAAAATGGTTCTTCAACATCAAATGCTTTCCATTTAGCTTCTATGTTCGCTATTAGCCCTGCAGTGTCGTTTCCCTTTGTTTTAATGATAAGTCCCCCATAAGGATTGTTTAGCATCATAAGAGGTGATATGGTTTCTCGTAACGAACGAAAGTGAAAATCTTTTACTACTCCAATCACTGTGAGGCTACTTTTTCCTCCATTATTATCCGTACTAGCTGTCAATGTTTTGCCCAAAGGATTTTCGCCCAACTCAAAAATCGCTACGGCAGTTTCGTTGATAATGACATTCGAGGAATCATTACCGACTACCTCCGAGAAATTTCTTCCGGTTATAAGATTCATGCCCATAGTTGGTATGTATTGGGCATCTACGTTATAAAACAAGGTTCTTCGCATCTCCTCCTGCTGATCTCTATAAACGCTTGTCATATTGTTATCCGTTGGGCCTGCGGGTAAAAATGCAGACATAGTGATGCTTTCAACCCGAGGATCGTTTGCTATCTGATTCTTAAACGCATTTTCATTGTTGCCAAGTAAGTACGACTCACGAAGCACTATCATCTGATTTCTATTATAACCTATTTCTTTATTTTGGATAAATGACATCTGGCCACTCACTATAATAATAGCCAGGATGAGGCATGATGAAATCACAAATTGAAAAATAACCAAAGCACTCCGGATACCCTTGCGATGATTTCCACCTGCAATTTTATTCTTAAGGGCTGAAATCGGTTTTATTGAGGATAAAAAAAATGCAGGGTAACTACCGGCCACTAAAGTGATTAATATTACAAGCAGTGCGAGTGTTATTAGTACGTTGGTATTCAGCAAAAAGTCTAACTCCAAATTCTTTCCAGACAATTGATTGAATAGCGGCAATGCAAGTGTGACGAATACAGCGGCTAAAATCATTGCAAGTGCAGTCGAAATAAACGACTCAGTCAAAAACTGTTGAATTAATTGACTTCGCTGTGAGCCCAACACTTTTTTTACACCTATTTCCTTGCTTCGTTTAGAAGCTCCCGCTGTCGAGAGGTTCATAAAATTGATACATGCTATCAGGAGCATGAACAACGCTACGGCTCCGAAAATATAGACAGATTGCACATTTCCACCTGGTTCTAATTCAGTTTGGCTGGAAAAATCAGAAAACAAGTGGATATCTGTCAGCGGCTGAACGTATAAGCCAATCTCATTTCCACCTTCTAAAAACTTTTCATACGTCATTCCAATTTGTGAAACCTGTGGCCCCATGTATTTTGTAATAATGGAGAGCAACTTTCCTTCAAATTGCTTTAAGTCGGTTTCTTTAGGGAGAACTATGTAACTGAAATAATTTGATGATAGCCAATCATTCACTTTAGCATGATCGTACCCTACCATGGAAGCAAGAAGATCAAAATGAAAATGTGAATTTGCAGGCACATTCTTCATTACACCGGTCACTTTATATTGTTCTCCCTTTTCTTTAAAGTCGAGAAGCTTGTTAATAGGATCTTCATTGCCAAAGTATTTTGCAGCTTCATCTTCAGAAATAATTATTGTGCGAGGTTCGGTTAGTGCTGTTTTGGGATCGCCTTTTAATAACGGAAGGGTAAACACATCGAAAAAGTTGGGATCTACAAATGCAAGTTTGCTGTTTCGATAGGTTATGTTATTGTACGTTATTTTGGTTAAACCCATTCTCCTTAGCTTGGTTGCATCAATAACCTCGGGAAATTCCGCTTTGAGTGTAGCAGCAACTGGGGCAGGTGTTACAGCTTCTTTTACAATTTCACCATTGAGTTTTCCTCTCAGTACCACCCGCACAATTTGATCGGCTTTTTCATTATATCGGTCAAAACTTAACTCATCTACAACGAAAAGCAGGATGATAAGGCATGTGGCAATCCCTAAAGCAAGGCCGGTTATATTGATTGCGAACATACCTTTGTTCTTTACTAAATTCCTCCAGCCGATTGTAAAATAACTTTTAAACATAATTCTTTACGGCTACTTATTATCAGTAACAATATGCACGAGTAACAATTGTGCCAGTACTGAAAGGATTTGTTTTTGGCATTATTTCAATCATTTGTCTTGGGATGCTGTTCACATCCGTACGTACATTCCCATATCTGGTCAGTATATAGCAACATTATTTTGGTTCCATTTTATTCAGAAAGCAGACTGCTCACAGGATTCATCAATGCTGCTTTTACGGCCTGATAACTTACTGTGGGCAAAGTGATAGTTAAAGCAGCTATATGAATTCTATTCTAAATTCAGACAACTCCAATTCTTTTTTTTTTTGAACTCTTGTCAAATCTTTTAACAAATTGTTCAACAAGATCCCTTCGATTTCTTCTTTATTTCTTCGCGACAAACCCAGCGAAGGAATTGAAGGGCATGTTTTTGTGGATGTATATACATATCAAAGATTCTCTAGGGTCAACTCCCAATAGTCGGGATACCAGCACTAATAATAATTAGCGAATTACTCATTCACTCCTTAAGCATTCTGTCGGATTAGTACGAGATGCCCTCACCGTTAATAACCCAACAGTAAACCATGCAATCAACAAGGCAGCAAGCCCTGCACCGACAAAGAACCACCATTCCAGTTCTATCTTAAAAGGCAAAATTGCTGAGCCAGTTTTTAGCAACGAAATAGCTTATAGGAAGCGCAAATATTATGGCTGTGATAACCATTCTTGTATAATCGGCAGAAAGCAGTTTGACAATAGCAAAGTCAGTTGATCCAAGGACTTTACGAATACCTATTTCTT
Organism: Bacteroidia bacterium; assembly: GCA_016650355.1. Classification (GTDB taxonomy): domain Bacteria; phylum Bacteroidota; class Bacteroidia; order Cytophagales; family Cyclobacteriaceae; genus ELB16-189. The sequence goes on from JAENVX010000378.1 coordinate 5,602, forward strand.
TTATTCTTCTCTCGGCCGTGAACGCAGCCAGGCCAAACAAACCTAAGCATGAAATAAGAATAGCCAACCCGGCAAAATACTTGGATAGCGTGGATACGCGTTGTTCCGCAGAATAGAGCGATTGATAGTCCTCATCCAGGAATCGGAATTCCAGGGGGAAGCCAGGATTAAACCCTTTGTAAAATTGCTGAAGTTGGGCAATCACTTCTTGTTCCTTACCACCTTCAATTTTGATCATGATATTTCCGCTATAAGAAGACATCCAGAAAAATGCCGGCTTTACTTTTTCGCGGAAGGAATCGAAATGAAAATCTTTTGTTACTCCCACGATTTGCATATCCCTCCCCCACAACTTGATTTTTTTTCCAATGGGGTCGGTGAATCCCATAAACTTTATGGCTGCCTCATTGAAAACGATACTAGAAGAATCGTAAAAGTCCTGCGAAAAGCTTCGGCCCTCTTTCATTTGAATTCCCAGCATTTCTATGAGACCATAGTTCGCTGGCATTCGCTCAAATTCTGTTCTGTCTTCCGGGTCTTTACCGGGCCATTCGATTCCATAAGTACCGCCATTGTGACCAGTCATGTCGTGACCACTACTGGATACGGCCACTACCCCTGGTATATTTTTAATTTCACTGATAAAGGTTTCATTTTGTTCTCCTACTTTCCCTTCACTTCCAAGGATTAGAATATTGTCTTTATCGTAACCAAGGTTTTGTGTTTGAATGAATTCAATTTGTTGGTAGACTACCCACACAGAAACAATGAGTATGATGGACAATGTGAATTGAAACACTACCAATCCTTTTCTTGCCCACACTTCACCCATGAAGTTATTTAGTTTCCCTTTAAGTACCATTGCCGGACTGAACTTGGATAAATA
>JAENVX010000379.1 GCA_016650355.1 Bacteroidia bacterium
ACGCTGACTATGTAAAAAACATGGTTACCGGTGCTGCCCAGATGGACGGTGCTATTCTTGTTGTTGCTGCTACTGATGGACCTATGCCACAGACCCGTGAGCATATCCTGTTGGCGCGCCAGGTTGGTGTACCAGCGCTGGTTGTATTCATGAACAAGGTTGATCTTGTGGATGACGAAGAATTGTTGGATCTGGTTGAAATGGAGGTGCGCGAACTCATGTCGGCTTATAATTTTCCTGGAGACACCATGCCTGTTATAAGGGGGTCTGCATTAGGCGCGCTAAACGGTGAACCGAAATGGGTTGAAAAAGTAGAAGAACTTATGACAGCCGTGGATGACTTTATTCCGATCCCGTTGCGTTTGATAGATAAAGATTTCCTGATGCCTGTTGAGGACGTATTCTCAATCACTGGTCGTGGAACAGTTGCTACCGGTCGTATTGAACGCGGAATCATTAAAACCGGTGACGGAGTTCAAATTCTTGGGATGGGGGCTGAAAACCTCACCTCTACTATTACTGGAGTTGAAATGTTCCGTAAAATCCTCGACCGAGGCGAGGCTGGCGATAACGTGGGTCTTCTTCTTCGCGGGATCGAAAAAGAGCAGATCAAAAGAGGAATGGTGATCTGTAAGCCTAACTCAGTAACACCACACGCTAAATTTAAAGCGGAAGTATATGTTTTGTCAAAAGAAGAAGGAGGTCGTCATACACCATTCTTTAATAAATATCGTCCTCAGTTTTACTTCCGTACTACGGACGTGACGGGTGAAATCATGTTGCCTGCCGGCGTTGAAATGGTTATGCCTGGTGACAACATTTCAATCGAGGTTCAATTGATCAATAAAATTGCGATGGAAAAAGGTCTTCGTTTTGCTATCCGCGAAGGTGGCCGCACAGTAGGATCAGGCCAGGTGACTGAAATTCTGGATTAATCCATTGAAAATCAAGCTCTAGCGTTTCTGAGAAATTTCTCAGAAACGCTTTTGTTTTTCTCTTGCTTTCTTATACCTTTGCAGTCCTTTTGGGCTGAGTATACGGGTGCGGCTCAGGGGATTGAGTGGTTACCGATAAAAGCTGAACAAAAAGGCTTGAAATTTTAAATAAACGGGTGTAGCTCAATTGGTAGAGTAGCGGTCTCCAAAACCGTTGGCTGGGAGTTCGAGTCTCTCCACCCGTGCAAGTAAATAACCATGGAGAAGTTAACAACATATATTACGGAATCCTGGGATGAGATCAGGAACAAGGTTACTTGGTCAAAATTTAGTGAGTTGCAGTCCAGCGCTTTCCTGGTATTGATTGCATCCACCATTTTTGCGTTAGTGATCGGTGCCATTGATTGGGTTTTTAAGACCGGTTTGCAGTGGTTTTATACTGAATTTTAATTTTAGTGGAATGGGTGAACTGAAATGGTACGTTCTCAGAGTGGTCAGTGGTCAGGAAAAGAAAGTAAAATCTTACCTGGAAACGGATATTGAGCGCTCTAAGCTATCTGAGTCCATTCCTCAGGTGCTTATTCCATCGGAGAAGGTATATGAAATGAGGAATGGCAAGAAGCGCGTACGGGAAAGAAATTTCTTTCCGGGTTATGTTCTTGTCTCTGCGGATCTGGGAAATGGCGAAGCGTATCATACAGTCAATAATATCCCAGGGGTTATTGGTTTTTTAGGCAATAACGGAACAGGTTCTTCTAAAGACCCCGTTGCCCTGCGCCAATCTGAAGTGAACAGGATTTTGGGTAAGGTAGATGAGATTGACGAGTTCGAAGTAAAACTGGAAACTCCTTTTATTAAAGGTGAATCGGTTAAAGTAATGGATGGACCATTCAGCGGTTTCACTGGAACGGTTGAAGAAATTTTTGAAGACAAGAAAAAGCTCAATGTAATGGTGAAGATCTTCGGTCGAAACACGCCCGTTGAATTGAGCTACATGCAGGTAGAAAAATTAGACTAAGACATTTTAGCAAGCTATATGGCAAAGTTAGTGGTAGGGTATTTGAAATTACAGGTGAAAGGCGGGGCCGCAAATCCAGCTCCTCCGATTGGCCCCGCATTGGGTTCCAAAGGTCTTAACATCATGGACTTTTGTAAGCAGTTCAACGCGCGTACGCAAGATAAACCAGGCCAGGTGTTGCCGGTTTTAATTACTATCTATAATGACAAATCTTTTGACTTTGTCATCAAGACCCCTCCTGCCGCCATTTTAATATTGGATGCTGCTAAAAAGCAAAAAGGGTCTGCAGAACCGAAGACCGTAAAGATAGGATCTATAAACTGGGATCAGGTTAAGACGATTGCAGAAACTAAAATGCCTGACCTCAATGCTTTTAAAATTGAGTCTGCAATGAAAATGATAGCAGGTACGGCAAGAAGTATGGGTGTCTCAATTTCCGGAACGGCCCCTTGGGATAAATAATTACGATAATGGCAAGAATTTCAAAAAATAGAAAAGCTGTCTTGGCAAAATATAGTCCCGAGAAAATTTATTCTTTGGAGGAAGCAGCAAAAGTTGTAAAGGAAATCACCTTTACAAAATTCGATTCATCCGTAGATCTTGATATTCGCTTAGGTGTTGATCCTAAGAAATCAGATCAGATGGTTCGCGGTGTTGTGTCATTGCCACACGGCATTGGCAAAGTTGTTCGGGTGTTGGTGTTAAGTACGCCTGATAAACATCAGGAAGCCAAAGACGCCGGAGCTGATCACGTGGGTCTGGATGATTATATTCAGAAGATCGAAGGTGGATGGACTGACATTGATGTCATTATCTGTACCCCAACCGTTATGGCAAAAGTGGGTAAACTTGGTAAGATACTGGGTCCTCGCGGTTTAATGCCCAATCCAAAATCAGGAACTGTTACGCTCGAAGTCGGTAAAGCTGTGAAAGAAGTAAAAGCCGGTAAAATCGACTTCAAAATTGATAAACAAGGGATCATTCATGTGGGTATTGGTAAAGCTTCCTTCTCGGTTGACGCCATCCGGGACAATGCTGCAGAAATGATCCAAACGTTGGCCAAGTTGAAACCGGCCTCAGCGAAAGGTGACTATTTCAGAAGTATCACGCTTTCGACTACCATGAGTCCGGGTATCTCGGTTGACACCAATACGATTGCTGGTATTTAAGATTTAAAAGACATGACCAGAGAAGAAAAAGCAAATATAATAGAAAATGACTTTCTTAGCGCAGAGGATACTAGTAATAAGAATTGGGGAAAAGAAAAAAGAATAATTAAGTGTGAGAGTTGTGGTGCTGGAACAATACTTGATGAAAATAGCACAGCACAGTTTTGCGCCTTTTGTGGTTCTTCAC
>JAENVX010000380.1 GCA_016650355.1 Bacteroidia bacterium
GCAGCGAAAGATTCAGAATACTCTTTGCTTTTAAATTCCTCCCATGCCTTTTCAAACATGGGTTTTTTCAAATCACGAAAAGCAAGCGTCAGGTGAGGGTGGAATGGCATGTCTTTATATTGAGCATTAAAAATATTCAATTCAACTTTGCAAAATCGATGCAACTCGTTCTGAAAAGTTCTAAGAAACTTGCTTTCTAAAACATTTATGAAAATTACGCGAGGGGCAAAACACGAAAAATTTCGAAGCTCAAGTTCAACTGTTTCTTTATCCTTTGAGAACGCGCTAAGTTTTGAAAGAAGTTCTCCTTCTTTTCGTTCCTTCCATTCAAACGGCATATGCAATGTTATGTGTGGCGGAGAATTGAGAGAAGCACGACTTCCATATTTTTCTTTAAACAGGTTTTTTAGTTCCGATGCATCCTCGAAAATTGGTGACGGAGGTATGAGTGCAATTAAGTAAAGTGCGCTTCCTACTTTTGGCATGCCCTTTACGATCTAATTGTTACCAGCCCATTGCTCGGCCTTCTTGGTATACCACTCTGATTTTTCCGGCTCCAGCTCTGCCAGTCGTTTGTAAACATCCACTTTAGAGCTGTCTTGTTGAATCGCTTCTTTGTAAAACTCAATTGCCCGTGGCGTGTTTTCTTTTAGATCGTATAAATAGCCAAGATAATGGCTCAGTTCCGCATTTCGTGTGCCCGTTGCATAAGCACGTTCAAAAAATGGTAAGGCTTCATCTTGGCGCTCTTGTCTGGAGTAACAATTTCCCATTAGTTGCAATGCTTCTCCATAATCAGAATGGCTTTGCAAACACTTTTCGAGCGTAAGAATAGCGTTTGAATAATCCGATTGACTTGAATAAATCAGGGCGATGTTGAAATAAGCTTCTTTGAATCCTGGCCGTAGGCTCAATGCGCGGTTATAGCAGACCATGGCAGAATCAAACTCCGAATTGTTAAAAAAATTGTTTCCTTGCTCAAGCACATCATCAGGATTGTTCAAGAGGGCAGTGGTTGTTTCCGAAATTATTTCAACTGGCTGAACTTCGTCCTTTTGAGTTTCAAATCCGGTGGAAACAGCATAGAATACAAAGGCAAGAATCAGCGCTACAATTGTTCCTACGCCAAAGTACAATGCCCCCTTTTCTGAAGCTGTTAACGTGGATGCGCTTGGAAAATTTCGTTGTGACCCTCTTCGTGGTTGAAAAAAATCAGAAGACTTAAAATCAAAAGCTCCGCTTTTCAAAAGGTAGATAAACCCAACCGCAATGGCGACACCAAAAAAAATCCAACGGAAAGACTTGTCAACCGACCAAAAAAGCGCCAGCCCAAACCACGCCATCACAGAGATAACACCGAATATTTTTGCTTTATTGGCTGGGTCGCGTTCCATTTAATATGTCGCTTAGCGCAACTTGTAAAAATTTATAGTCCAAATTTTTACAATATTGTTAACTATTCAAAGGTACATTATGCAAACCTATAATCTAATTATCATTGGTGCGGGCCCTATTGGACTTACTTGCGGAATTGAGGCACAAAAAGCAGGGCTGACTTATGCAATCCTCGAAAAAGGATGTCTGGTCAATTCCTTATTTCATTATCCTTCCAATATGACTTTCTTTTCAACGTCTGACAGGTTAGAGATTGGCGCTGTACCTTTCATTTCTAATAATCCAAAACCTACGCGCCCAGAAGCGCTGGAATATTATCGAAGGGTTTGTTCAAGCTGGAAACTCAATGTAAATCTTTATGAAGAAGTAAAAGGCCTCACCAAAGAACAAGATGGTAGTTTTTCTGTTACAACTTCAAAAAGTAAATACAACTCAAAAGCTGTCATTTTATCGCTAGGCTTTTATGATTTGCCTTTCTTATTAAATGTTCCGGGCGAAGATTTACCTAAAGTAAAACATTACTACGATGAGCCTCATCCCTACTTTGCCCAAAAAATAGTTGTGGTGGGTGCTGCAAATTCTGCCGTAGATGTTGCTTTGGAAACGTGGCGAAAAGGTGCAGATGTGACTATGGTCATTCGCGAAGCCTCCATCCGCGAGAGCGTGAAGTATTGGGTAAAACCCGACATTGAAAACAGAATAAAAGAAGGATCAATTAAAGCATATTTTAATTCAGAAGTAAGAAGCATCGCAAAAACTACCATCTGCATCAACACCCCAGAAGGTGAAAAGATTTTAGAAAATGATTTTGTGTTGGCCATGACAGGTTATCAGCCGCCCTTTGCCTTTATGGAAAAGTGTGGCGTTCAATTTCATGCCGATGCGTATCATACACCAGTATATGACGAGAAGACAATGGAGACGAATGTCAAAGGACTTTACCTGGCTGGAGTGGTATGTGGTGGATTGAAGACCAACAAATGGTTTATTGAAAACTCACGCGTACATGCCGAATTGATTATAAAGCAATTGAGCAAAAGTTAGAAATAAAAAAGGTGCCTGCATAAGCAGGCACCCTTCTGTTATAAACTATATTCTTATAGGACTTCTGCTGTGATGGTCACATAGAAATATGCAGTAACAGTAAATGCTACAGGCGTTGATGAAAATGTTCCGGTTAACTTAACCGTTTCACTTTTATCTGCTTTTAAAAGTTCTGCTAACTCATTAAAACCTGCTGTATCTGCAGTCAGTTCCGTTTCAGCCGTGCTCTGCAAATTCACAGAAGTGGCACTGGCAATAGTCTTGCCTGACGAGGCAATTGAAAGGGTTCCGTTTGTAAACGTCACAGCACCACCTGGTGCCGAGTAGCCCGAAATAACATAGGCGATTTTGTTCACCTTAAACTCTTTTATTTTGTCTTTGTATTTAACCACATCCGCATTCTGCGTGGCGTCCAAAGTTTTGGTATAGTTATACGATTTGGGCGCTGAACTAATAGCTTCTTCATTGATAGGAAATTCTAAAGGAAGTTTGGCGTCAAACTTTATGTCGTCCACCTTATCACTAAGGTTGCAGGAAGCGGATGACATCATAAAAGCAAAACAAACTGCGGCAGTTGCCCGGAGTGCGAATTGTAAGGTTTTCATATTGATTGGGGGTTTTGTGATCAAAAAACAAAGGTAACACTAAATGCCTTCACAAGGCACTGTGAGTAATACTTTTTACGAATTGAAGGTAACTCAAAAGAGTATTGTTAGAACAGGCTAAGCTTAATCCCAAAATAATAGTTTCTCCTGGCTGCTGCATTGTAATAACGGCCGCCAATTGCATTTACGTCATTGCCTAGACTATAGATTTCATCTAAGAGATTATCCACCCCTCCAAAAATTTCAAGAGGAACTTTACGGCCAATCACGGTCTTGTAACCAACTCGTGTGCCAATCAAAAAATACTCAGCAGCAAATTCACTGTTGGCATCATTCATTGGAGTGTGATCGACATAGGTAAAGGTTACATTGGTATAAACCTTCTTCCATACCGTTAAGTCTATACCTGCCAAAGCAACATTAGGTGAAACTCCGGTGAGAAGATTTCCAGAGTAATCTTTAGCATCGTTGACGTAATCTACAAAGTGATAGTTGTATAAAGAATAACTGCTCCAAAGTCGAAAGGAAGATAAGACGTTGCTGTTAACATTGGGCAGCCACGATACTTTCGCTTCAAATCCTTTTTGAGATGTCTTACCAGCATTAATAAAATATTCGGCACCATCAGGTGTGCGCTGTATAACAATCGTCTCACTCAATTGAAAGTTATAAGCCGTCAAATCAAAAGTCAACCTCTTTAGCGCGTTACCTCTCACTCCTACTTCATAGCTCGTGCCATGTTCTGGATTTAAATCGTTGTTAAAATTGCCAGTAGAGGGCCTTACTTCCGCAAATGTTGGAGGTGAGAATCCGTAACTCAAACTACTATAAATGGAAAGTGATGAATTTAATTTCTTTAACAAGGCAATTCGAGGAGAGAACTCTGCATTGAATTTGCGGTCTTGTATTACAATTGTTGGTACGGACCGATCAAAATGATACTTTAAGAAATTAGAACTAGTTCCGACAGTTAAAAAGTATTGTCGTGGTAAATCAAATTCCACTTGAGCAAAGCCAAGGAATGATCTTGAAGTCAGTGTGTCGATCAATTGAATGGTTGATGTGGGTAACCCTTTATCATTGCCATACACTTCCACCGGAGAATAGAAATATTGAAACTCACCACCAAAAGTGAACTTACCCTGCCAATTTGGTTTCCTGAATTTGTATTGCGTTTCTGTTCTGCCTCCACCATTATTTTCCGTCCGCGCCTCATAATTTCGAATGCTTGGATTCTTAAAATCTGTGTTGGAACCATAAATACCAGTTCGCGTGAGCCATGCTTCATTCCAGTTTATTTCGTGCACAAAACCGAGGTATACCGTATTATTACTAACTGCAGCTTTCTGATCAACAGCGCCAGGCTGTGTTGCTGTTCCTGGTCTTGCTTGTCGCGGATTGGCTTCATACTGTGCTTTGGTGAGCCCACCGGGTGTTTCATAGTCCAGGTTTGATGCGAGCATTATTGTAGAAAGTGTGCTCCTTTTGCCAATAGAAACAATTCCATCAATTTGTGCTGCAAGCCTAGTCATTGCAGTTTGTTCTCTATAGCCACTTGAGTTCTGTTGTGCTATACCAAATTTGATAGTGCCTTTTTTTGCAACGGCTGTCCCTGATGCGTCAAACCGAGTTAGTCCATAGCTACCTCCCATAAAGCCACCGCTTAGGGTTGTTTCTCTTTTCAATTGCGAACTTAAGAGTACAACTCCACCCGTTCCAGCTCCGTACAAACTTGCTCCAGGTCCTTTAACTATTTCAATGTTGTTGATTGAATTAAAATCTAAACTATTCAAATAGGTGTTTCCACCCCCATCGGTAAGTGGAAGACCATTCCAATACACTTTTACATTCCTCACTCCAAAGGGGGACCGCAGTGTACTTCCGCGAACAGACAAACGATAGCTACCTGGCGAACGCTCTTCCATTCGAACACCCGGAACGGTGTTGATGGCTGGCAGAAACGATGTATTATTAAACCTGTTTAAATCTATTGAATCTAGGACAGCAATGGCTGCTGGCACTTCAAGTATGCCCCGATCATAAGCATATGCTTTTACCACCACTTCATCCAACCTCCGGACTGTATCCTGATCCGCTTGTTCTTGTGCAAGACTTGAAGAAAGAATTAAACTAAAAGTAGTTATGATTAACAAGCGCATGATGCGGAAGAAGTTTATGTCTGTGTTTCAGACTTTAAAGTTGCTCAATATTCTTTAGACTTAAATCCAAACTTTTAACAGAATGTGTGAGCGCCCCCACAGAAATATAGTCAACTCCGCATTTGGCTACTTCCTTCAGATTATTTTCCGTAATGCCTCCGCTTGCTTCGGTTTTGCAACGCCCCCCAATTAAAGCAACAGCGTTTTTCATATCCAATAGATTCATGTTGTCTAACATGATCACATCAACTCCACCCACATCCAACACTTGCTGCACTTCATCCAGGTTTCTGGTTTCAACCTCTATCTCCAGTTTTTTATTTTTCGAAACTAGGTATTTTTTTGTGTTTTCTATTGCCTGGCGAATGCCTCCGGCCATGTCGATATGGTTGTCCTTTAACATTACCATGTCATAAAGAGCATAGCGATGGTTTTTCCCTCCTCCGATCGCCACCGCCCACTTTTCCATCAATCGGAAGTTGGGGGTCGTTTTCCGGGTATCCATCAGCTGTGCTTTTGTGCCCTTAATCAGCTTGCACAATTTGTGGGTATAGGTTGCAATGCCGCTCATTCGCTGCATGCAGTTTAGTACGAGTCGTTCGGTAGACAGAATTGACCGGGCTGAGCCTTCTACAGTAAAGGCGATGTCACCCTTTTTCACTTCGTCCCCATCTTTCTTAAAATATTCCAGTTTGAGCGATGAGTCGAACTGATGAAATATTTTTGCAGCCGCTGCAACCCCTGCCAGAACACCATCATCTTTCACCAAAAGTTTTGCTTTGCGATTTAGATCAAGGGGGAAAGCTCCCAATGTTGAGTGGTCACCATCACCAATATCCTCGGCAAGTGCAGCAGTGATAAATTGTGTGAGTGCTGCTTCGGTGAGGTAAGGAGGAGTCATGTTGAAATCAAGAACTCATAATTTCAAAAATCTGTTGTAGCTCTTGTGAGCCCTGAATCTTGAATTATTCTTTTACAAAATTGATTTCGTGTATCAAATAATTTTGGGACACTTCCTTCAAACGGATAAGTGCACTGTAGCTTTCTCCGTTACTCAAATATCGGCCAATAGCAAATTGAAGGCCACCCTTTGAAGAACCCGTGTGTACAATGCTAAAATCTTTCGGTGGATGCTTTTTGAAAAAATCCCGTAAGGCAAATTCTGCCTGAGTCTTGCTGTACGTATTTACTTCACCATCCAGGTTCATGTCCACAGACTGGTTAAGATATTTAACCATGTCTTTGGAACTGCCCGCCTTAATCAGCTCTTTAATAGGCGCAAAAATTTCGGCTTGAGCAAAGGTCTCTGCTCCTGTGAAACCAATCACCAGACAGACCAAAACAATTTTATAATAATATCGAATCTTCATCACTTACAATGTTAGACCAAAATTATGCCATTCATTACGGCTATGCAAAGCTCCTGTGGTTAACCTTGCTCCTTTCTGCCTCATATTCGACTGGAAACCATCGATATCTGAATCCATCGGCTGATTATACCTCAAATACGATGATTCACAGTTATATTTGCTATTCCATTTTTTTAATAATTTTCTCATGAACAAAAAAGTGCTGTTGATGATTCTTGATGGGTGGGGCATTGCTAAAAACCCAAAGGTTTCGGCTATTGACCAGGCCAAAACACCATTTGTCAATTCCCTTTATTCAAAATATCCACACAGTAAATTGGAAGCCTCTGGCCTTGCAGTTGGTTTGCCCGCTGGCCAAATGGGTAATTCGGAAGTAGGTCATATGAATATTGGTGCGGGCAGGGTTGTATATCAGGATCTGGTGCGTGTAAATAAAGCGATTGAAGAAAAAGAACTTGACAACAATCCTGTGTTGTTGGATGCCTTCACATATGCGAAAGAAAAGAAGAAAGCTATTCATCTCGTTGGGTTACTTTCTGATGGCGGAGTTCATTCCCACATCGAGCACCTTAAAGGAATTATTACCATCGCACATAACAATGGAATAAAAAATCTATTCATCCACACCTTTATGGACGGGCGCGATACCGATCCAAAGGGTGGGGCAGCTTATTTAAGGGATCTCCAACAACATCTTTCAAAGACCACCGGAAAACTTGCAAGCATCGTGGGTCGGTATTTTGCAATGGATCGCGACAAGCGATGGGAGCGTGTGAAACTTGCTTATGATGTAATGGTAAATGGCATCGGAGAAAAAACGACAACGCCTCTTAAAGCAATTGAAAAATCCTATGAGGCGGGTGTCACAGATGAATTTATCAAGCCCATCGTAGTGGTTGACTCAAACAATAAACCACTAGCTACTATTCAGGAAGGTGATGTGGTGCTTTGCTTTAACTTCCGCACTGATCGCGGAAGGGAAATAACAGAAGTGCTCACCCAACAAGATTTTCCCAAACAGGGCATGAAGAAATTAAAATTGAATTACATCACCTTGACTAATTATGACGATACCTTCAAGGATGTAAAAGTGATTTTTGATAAAGATAATCTCGAAAATACCATTGGAGAGATCGTTTCAAAAGCGGGTAAAAAACAAATTAGAATTGCCGAGACTGAAAAATATCCCCATGTCACATTCTTTTTTTCAGGAGGTCGTGAGGCCGTCTTTACGGGAGAGTCCCGCATTATGGCTCCCTCACCAAAGGTGGCTACATATGATCTTAAACCTGAAATGAGTGCATCAGATATTCGTGATAAAATCATTCCTGAGTTGGATAAGAAAGAAGCTGATTTTATCTGTCTCAATTTTGCTAACCCCGATATGGTTGGCCATACTGGTGTTTTTTCTGCAGTAGTGAAGGCTGTAGAAACAGTAGATGCTTGTGCAGAAAAAGTTGTACTGGCCGCACGTAAAAATGGGTACAGCACAATTGTTATTGCCGATCACGGAAATGCTGATTACATGATTAATGATGACGGCTCGCCTAACACTGCTCACACAACAAGTCTTGTCCCATGCATTTTGGTTGATGATGAATACAAAGGCACCATTAAAGACGGAAAGCTTGGTGATCTCGCACCCACTATTTTAACACTAATGGGAATTCCTGTTCCAAAAGAAATGAGCGGAACTATTCTAATCGAAGCCTAGATGAGAGTTGCTTTGTTCTTTATTTTTATAGGTCTGATAGCCATTAGTTGCCAGAAACAAAAAGTTCAAGGTAAACGCTACTTTGATTTGGATAGCCTTGTTAATGCTCAAATCCTTTACTTAAGCAAAACGAAAGCCTCCTTGAAAAAGGAAGTCATTTTTACCGAAAAAAGTAGCGCTTCAACCAATATTCTTGATAGTGCGGCATGGTCATATGAGTTGGATGTATTTCGGCAACTGGATTTGATCAATCGACCTATTTACTTCGATGTCTATCAAGTTAAAGATGGAATCAAAGATTCAAAAAGCAATTTGTTGGTTCGATCTTATGAAGCTGATGGTAAGTCTCCTGTTCCTTATCTTCGACTCTTCTATCAAGGCACACCCTCTAGGATAAAAAAACTGGAAGCTCTTTACTCAGAAACAAATTCGCTATATAGTAGTCAGCGAAAACTGGAAATGTATTTTGATGATGCCCCGGGTAATCCATACCTGACAGGTTTTTTCATTGAGGGAGAGCAGAAAATGATTATGAGTGACAGTGTCCACTATACGATCAGGACAGAAATTCAGTGAAAAAAGTGGAAGATTTTCCAATTAAAGGATTTTGAATTGGTGCCCTTGTATTTTGCCGACCATTCCATGATGGCTACTTGATATTCTGATAAATTTCAGTTAAGGTTTCCTTAGACACATTACTTATATCAACCTCTCATGTAAGTTTTTGAGTTAAGTTTATATTTGTAGCTTTAGCCCAAAATTAGAGGTGATTAACTCTCTCATGCTGGGGCGATAATCACCTTTTTTTAAACGTAAAAACACTGATAAAAAGCAATGCTCTTATTCTCTCTGTTTAGAAGTGATAGTCAAAGTGAGACTATTCTCTTTAGTGTTTTTGTAGCTGTAATCATTGTCTTTCTGCTTCTTGATTTGGGCATTTTTAACAAAACAGCCCACAAAATCACAACTAAGTCTGCCCTTTACCAGTCAATCTTTTGGGTTGCAATAAGCACTATTTTTGGCTTTTTGATTTACCTTAAAGATGAGGGGGGTGCCGATGCTTCACTTGAATATTTTTCGGCCTACCTGACGGAGTATGCTCTTTCCGTTGACAATATCTTCGTCATCTTACTGATCTTAAAATACTTTGCAGTCAAAGAGGAGTACTATCACAAAATACTTTTCTGGGGAATTCTGGGGGCTGTTTTCTTCAGAGGTATCTTTATTTTTGTTGGAGCCCTCTTAATCGCCAAGTTTCACTGGATTTTATACATTTTTGGCGTCTTCCTTATTTACTCTGGCATCAAGATATACTTCGAAGACGGTGATGAAAAAATTGATCCTGAAAAGAATCCTATTCTAAGAATATGCAGGAAATATTTGCCCATTTCTCCAGATGATATGGGTGGACAGTTCATAGTGTGGGTTAATGGAAAAATAATGTTTACCACGCTTTTTCTTATCATTGTTCTAATTGAAACAACGGACCTAATCTTTGCCGTGGATTCTATACCAGCAGCATTTGCTATCACTCAAAACGAGTTCCTTATTTACACGTCAAATATTTTTGCCGTGATGGGATTGCGGGCAATGTTCTTTTTGCTTGCTGGTGTAATTGATAAATTTTACCTACTCCAAAAGGGCCTTTCAATTATCCTTTTCTTTATTGGCGCAAAAATGTTACTTGAGATTTTTGATGTCAATGTCCATGTCGGGCTTTCCTTTACAGTCATCATCCTCACCCTGACGTTGTCCATCGTATTCTCCATTATGATTCCAAAAAAGATAGCCAAATCGAATGAAATCGATTAGTCACTTAGACTTTCGGTAAAAAAGTTTTTGGGAAGTATTTTCATCAAAATCGGCAGCGTTAAAAATCGTTGAGGCAGGGAGACGATCACAAATGTGGGAATCGTTTTAAGAACTACTATGAGAAGCTCCTGCATATGAATCTTTTCTTCTTCAGTTAGTTCATTTGATTTTGCCTTTCTTAATAACATCATCAACTCTCTGTTTTCCTGCACTTCTTTAACAAGGCGGTTCTTATTATTATCCGTTACCCGAGACATTCGGCCTATAAATTGTGCGCTTACTTGATCGTAATTCTTCTTGTTCTGCAGCGCATTTAATTGTTCCCAATGCTCTAATACGAAACCCTCTATTGCCATCATGCTGTTTTCCAGATCATCCTCTGAAAAATCAAGATAATTACAAAATCTCTTCAAAAACTCAACTTCAAGGTCTTCCACTTGCTTGTCTGACCAAATTGTAAGGATAGCAAGCTCAAGAAAATATTTTTTGAGTATCCAGGAATTATTCGTTGGAAGGTTAATCTCTTCGAGTTCAATCCCTTTTTCAAAAATGGCGAGAGCCTCTTTCTTCTTTTCAGTAGAAAGCCCAGCCCCATTCAAAAAGTGTTCGAGTAATTTTCTTTCCTCAAATTCAATCGTGACGTTGGCATGAGCTGCCGCAGCCATCACTTTTACAACTGAAAAACGGAGCTCTTCTCGCTCGTATTTAAAGAAATCTGAAACGATACGATCTGTGCTGGTGTGAATCCATTGACCGTATATAAATACGTCAAGAAAGAGTAGGCTGTTATGAAAAAACTGTGACCAAAAGTTTCCGCTATATGAGTTGGTGTGTTCAATACGCTTATCAAGAATTTTTTCAGCCAGTTCAACAGGGGTCTTTTTCTTGCCAAACAATGTTTTTGTGGGTGTTGCCAGTTCGGGGAAAATATTGTAGAAACTACCAATACTTTCCACAGACTTCATAATTACATCCGAAAGCTCATCTGGATTTTTTATTGACTTATCGTTAAAAAGCAAAGAACTACTGATGAGGCTTTCGGCTAACACCACTTTCATCCGGTCTTTCGAATCCCAATTTTTTGAATCCGGATGTCGAATGCTGTCAATGGATTGGCCATACATTAAACCCGTTGGTTGTACAATGCGATATAAGGAGTGTTCTGGATGAGAAGTCCTTCGTCCATCAGAAGCTATATCTTTCAAAAGCTCTTTTCGAAAATCGAGATATTCTTTTAGCCAACCTTTCTCGCCTGGTTTCATTCGATTTGGATTCAAATTGAAGGCAGAAGTTACGATTTTTTACTTTGACTTAGATGCTAAGTAAGTATTTCGCTCAAACTGCCATTTTCCAACCCTTTCTTGCAATGTTTCTATCGGATTGTTCCACTTTCCTCTTCAATCCCAATTTGTATTTATCCAGCTTTCGTGCAATAACTTTATTTGAGGATCCTAATATTTGGGCGGCAAGTATCCCAGCATTTTTTGCTCCGTTCAACGCAACTGTGGCTACCGGCACACCAGCTGGCATCTGTAATATCGACAATACAGAGTCCCACCCATCAATCGAGTTGGATGATTTGATTGGCACTCCTATTATAGGTAAAGATGTCATTGAGGCAATCATGCCCGGGAGATGAGCTGCACCTCCAGCGCCAGCAATAATCACTTTAAGGCCTCTCTTTCTGGCCTGAACACTGTACTCAACCATTCGCTGTGGTGTGCGATGTGCAGAAACTATTGTGAGTTCAAAAGGGATTTTTAACTCATCTAAAAATTCAGCAGCTTCTTTCATTATTGGTAGATCTGATTGACTGCCCATTATAATTCCTACAACTGGTCTGCTCATGATATTACCTTTAAATTCTCTTTCACAAAGTTGACTTTCTTCTCCAAACTTTCCTCATCCGCATCGACAATTGTAACATGCCCCATTTTGCGAAAAGGCTTTGTCATCTTCTTCCCATACAAATGAACATGAACGCCCTCCACAGCAAGAACTGCTTCCAAACCTTGATATCGCGCCTGACCAGAATGACCATCTTCGCCAAGAAGATTAACCATGGCACTAGGAAGTACAATGGCCGTAGCTCCAAACGGTAGATTGAGAATCGCACGTAAGTGTTGTTCGTATTGCGAAGTAATATTTGCTTCAATAGTCTGATGGCCGCTGTTGTGAGGTCGAGGTGCAATTTCATTCACCAATACCTCGCCTTCTTTTGTAATAAACATTTCAACTGCAAGCAACCCTATAATATTAGTTTTTTCCGCAATACTCCTGGCAATGTCATCCGCTTTTCTTGAAACGGAATCAAGAATGTTCGCTGGCGCGAAAAGATACTCCACCAAATTTTGAGTGGGGTGGAAGACCATCTCTACAGCGGGATAAGAACAGATATCTCCATTCACATTGCGGGCAACGATTACAGAAATCTCCTTATCAAAATCAATAAGTTTTTCTAACAGACCAGGTGCATCAAATGCATTATCCAAATCCTTTTCAGATCGAAGTATTTGAATTCCTCTTCCATCATATCCTTCAGTACCCAGCTTATATACAGCAGGCAAAAAAGACTTGTTTTTTATAACATCCGCTTTATTCTTCACAAGAATGAATTCTGCTGCTGGAATGTTGTGCGTTTTATAAAATTCTTTTTGTGTGCGCTTGTCCTGAATTAATTCAATCACTTCAGGTTGTGGATATACTTTTTTACCAAGTTTCACCAACTCCCTCAAGGCCTTAGTATTTACATTTTCAATTTCAATGGTGATAAGGTCACACGATTTTCCAAAGGCAAGCACCGTTTCAAGGTCTGTAAGTTTGCCTGTCGTAAATTCTGCCAATGATTTACAGGGAGCCTCCTTATCGGGATCTAGTACGGAAAAATTAATATTAAGATTGATGCCTGATTGGATGAGCATCCGGCCAAGCTGACCTCCTCCTAATACACCCAGTTTAAAATTTTGATAGAAAGCTTCCGCCATGCGGCAAAAGTAATTCAATTAATTTATTTACTCTACCAATGCAGATGGTGAATAAGAAATGGTTGCGTTGGATTAATGATTAGAATCGAGGTGGGTACTTACTATTCGATCGCCTACTTCAATTTGATGTACCACCTCCATACCACTCACTACCTCAGCAAATGTTGTATACTTTCCGTCCAGGTGAGGGGTAGGTGAGTGCGTGATAAACCACTGCGTGCCTTCGGTATCTTTTCCCGCTGAGGCCATTCCTATTGAACCCTCAGTGTACCTCCTTCCGGAGAACTCCGATCTAATGGAATAAGCTTCACTTCCAAAACCATCTCCCCGATTACAGCCAGCTTGTACTACAAAATTGGGAACCACTCTGTGGAAAAATTTTCCGTCAAAATACCTTTGATTGCAGAGTTCCACAAAATTTGAAACTGATCCTGGTGATTCCTCCACAAACAGTTGAATGATGATTTCTCCTTTTGTTGTTTTAA
>JAENVX010000381.1 GCA_016650355.1 Bacteroidia bacterium
GGTGACTATAGCGGTGGGGATCACCTCTTCCCATTCCGAACAGAGAAGTTAAGACCACCAGCGCTGATGGTACTGCGGTAAAACGTGGGAGAGTAAGTCGTTGCCTTTTTTTATCAAAGAACCCTGTCCAAATGGAAGGGTTCTTTTTTTATTTATTCCTGACTCAAGGTAGGATTATTCCCCTCCGAACAGAGAAGTTAAGACCACCTAACCATTTTTCTGATGGTACTGCGGTAAAAGCTGCCTATCGGCAGGCGGGCGTGGGAGTCCCGTCCGAGGCATGATAAAATCCAGTCGTTGCCTTTTTTTATAGACCAGCGGTGACTAAAATCCAAGTTATTTGCCCCTGGTTTTTTCAAGCATATCCCACATATCATTTGGAATATCTTCAAGGTGGCTAAACTCACCTCCATTTCGCAACCACTCACCACCATCAATAGTAACCACTTCGCCATTTATGTATGCCGAATAATCGGACAAGAGGTATGCTGCAAGGTTCGCTAGTTCCTGATGCTCGCCAACTCGATTCAGAGGTATGCGTTTGGATGGATCGAATTTCTTTACCAAATCGCCTGGAAGTAATCTGCTCCATGCCCCTTCTGTGGGAAATGGACCAGGTGCAATAGCATTACTTCTGATGTTGTACTTTGCCCATTCTACAGCTAAGGATCGAGTTAATGCCAGTACTCCGGCTTTTCCACAAGCAGATGGGACAACATAACCAGAGCCTGTCCAAGCATAGGCTGTTACAATATTTAGAAAGGTGCCTGATTGTTTTTTAGTAATCCAATTTTTGCCAGCCGCAAGAGTTACATAATAGGTGCCTTTCAAAACGATATCCACAACGATATCAAATGCTCGATGTGATAGTCTTTCTGTTGGACTTATGAAATTTCCTGCTGCATTATTGACCACTCCATGGATTTCGCCAAATTCTTCTTCAGCACGTTTGATAACGTTTTCGACTTCTTCGTATTTACGGATGTCACAAACAACGGCCAAAACTTTTCCTCCGGTTTCGTTTATGAGTTCCACTGCAGTTTTATCGATCACTTCTTTTTTGCGACTGGTGATTACTAGGTTAGCACCTAGTTGTAGTAAATATTTGCCCATGGAGCGACCTAAACCTGTGCCGCCTCCTGTGATAATAATTGTCTTACCTTTAAATGAATCTGGCCTTAACATTCCTTCCATCTTTTTGTCGTTTTGATACTTGAAAGTAGGAGGATTTGATGTTGGAATCAATTTTTATTTTGGAAAATGGATGGTGGTTATGTCTGCTCTTCGGCCAGGGATAGCAGCGGAAAGCCTGCCATTAGAAGAATGGCTAACTCCGATTATGTCATAGGGTGTATAACAGGGTTGCCTAAGAAAATGGCAGGCTTGCAGTGGATAGCCCGGCCTGCGCTTGCCTAAATTTGCGTGACCTAAAACATTGTAAGGCAGCGCAGGGGACGCCAAACAATCAGGATCAATGAATTTGTTTGTTGTCAAATAAATGGCCTTGATTTTTTGCGATTAATGTTGTGAGGGGATAGTTTCGTAACTTGCAACAAACTAAAAAGATTGATGATGTTTATCAAAAGATATTTTCCACTACTTGTTGTATTAATTCTGACCTTGCAAAGTTGTATTGTTACAAAGAAAAAGTATGATGATCTGTTAGCCCAAAAAATAAAAACGGATGGGGACCTCATTGAGCGATCTAAACAATTGGGTAAGACATCAACAGAGCTGACTGATGCAGAGGAAAAGTTGAAGGGACTGAAAAAGGACACCACGGATTTGGGTCAGTCGTCCAGAGCTACGCGCCAAAAACTAAATGAACTGAATACGGAATACGAGCAACTGAATTCCTATTATAAAAATCTTTTGACAAATAGTGGAAAATTGAACCGAGATGTAGCGGAACAGAGAGACCAACTTTTGGCTATCCAGGAAAGTATGGAGAAAACGAGGAAGTTGAATGATTCGTTAAGCACTAGTCTGTTGGAACGTGAGAAGAAAGTAACCGAGTTAGAAGGTGTGTTGCGTAATAAGGATAAAGCTGTTCAGGATTTAAAGAATAGCATTAGCAATGCACTCTTAAATTTTAAAGAGAATGATCTGACAGTGAATGTGAAAAATGGCAAGGTGTATGTCTCACTTGCAGAGCAACTTTTATTTGGATCGGGAAGTATAGACGTGGATGCGAAAGGAGTTACTGCCCTGCAACAACTGGGCAAAGCTTTGAAAGATCAAAAAGATATTCAGATTATGGTTGAAGGTCATACAGACAATGTGCCAATCTCCAGGAAATCACCTTATATGTAAGATAATTGGGACTTGAGTGTGATGCGGGCTACATCTATTACCAAGATCTTGACGAAAGCTGGAGTTCCAGCTAATCAAATAACGGCTTCTGGCAAGGGTGAGTATTATCCGCTGGCTCCTAATGATAATTCAGTGAACAAACAGAAGAACAGGCGCACAGAAATTATTGTTACGCCAAATCTTGACGAGTTGTTTAAAATTTTGGAGTCTAATTAAACGTTGCCGGAATGAGTCGCCTCATTACTTTAGTCGTTGTTATTGTTGACCTTATTGTAATTTTTGATATTCTGAAAGGCAACAAGGATATGGAAAAGAAAATACTTTGGATAATTGCCGTTATTTTTCTTCCAATACTAGGCCCAATACTTTACTATGTTATTGGAAAGAAATAAAGGCGGATAATTTTTTTGGATGAATGGAACAAGAAAAAAGGGAAGCTAAACCAGCCTCCCTTTTTGCTTTTCTTAAAAAGGATTTCTACATCACTTCAAGTGAGACGGCACTAACTTCTTTTTGTTTTACCAATTCATTGAACTTTGGAACTTTGTCAGTCATTACTTTTTTCAATGCATTTAATTGTTCATTAATTTTTTCGGTCACTTCAGTGTAGACTGCTTTGGCTTGTTGGGTTGGGCGGTAATCTCCGCCATCAACTTCAGAGCCTAAGCCTGCTAATTTGTCGTTTAGTCTAACCGGATAATTTAGCGGGTCTTGACCACTCTTATTTTTTGTCTGATAAAGAGTTTCTTCAATTTTTTTCATATCATCTAAAATAGATTTTGCCATTTCGGACACTTCTTTCATATCGGCTTTACCTTTCATTGGTTCCGTGACACGGTTGATTTGATCACGAACCGTGCGAATGTTTTTCACTGCCTTGTTTGTTTCTGAAAGTTTATCACGGACGCCAATCGCGAAATCGAATTGAGTTTTGATGTCCGCAACTGTGCTACTGGTTCGAGGGTCTTTTAAAATTTCGAACTCAGTTTCGGTTGCCGTTCCATTAATTGTAAGCCTTGCTTTGTACATGCCCGGTACAGCTTTTGGTCCTGTAAGTGAACCAGACCACATAATCAACCCATCAAAGCCTTCTGCGTCTGCGTAGCGCATGTTCCAATTAAATTTGTTCATTCCAGGCTTGATTGTTAGTTGACCTTCTTTGGCTTTCTTATCAGGTTTGTTTGCAAATTTTTTAATCAACGTTCCGTTGGTTTCTAAAATTTCCATAGAAGCAACTGCTTTAACAGTGTCTTTCAGGAAATAATGAATCGTCACTCCGTTAGGATGATTAATCCCTTCAGTTTTTGGTTGCCCCCGTCTTCCACCTTGTCCGCCATTCATCCGATAGCTAGGCATTGGTTTATATAGAAAGACATTGCTGCTTGTAA
>JAENVX010000382.1 GCA_016650355.1 Bacteroidia bacterium
CCCGGAACTGCTGCCTGGCTTTGTGATAAAGATAAATATTTAAGAACTAAAGCTGGGCTTTGTTCGTCAAGCCCCGAACCTCAGTACAACAGGATTACCGCTGCTGATTGTTTCAATGTCAGCCCCACTATTGGCAATACCAATGTTAGCAGCCGTTTTGCTTAGTGGTTCTTCTATGAGAAATATATCTGGGCTATTTTGCCATTTTTCGCAGTACGGATTGTAAACAAATAGGAATTTTCACCTAATATCACACGGAAACGGAAAGTAGTCACTGCTTCCTTTACTTCATAGTCCACCAGCGTAAATGTTCCTAATTTTCCGAATGAAGCAAACCATTGCCATAAAGACTTACTGGTGCTTGTTTTCAAGAAAAGTTTCATAGCATGTGTAAACTCAACCGAATTATAATTGCCTTGTAGTAATTGTGAAAAGATGGTCTTGAGACGAGCAGTAGTAGCCGGTAATGTGTCACTAATACTCTTGGGTCTTACAAGTGCAGGCAGATACATCCCTGCGATGTCAATCGCCAGTTGATCAATAATTTTGTCGGCATGATTGGTAAGAATAATAACCGTAAGTGTATCACTAGGAAACCTGTAAATCACAGAAGAAAAGCCAGGTGTGCCACCACTGTGTTGCACAATTTTGTGGCCGTGATAATCATCGGTAAACCAACCAAACCCAGAATTGTAGGGTGCTAAACTTCCATTATTAGTTTGGGCAGGTTTCCACATTTGCTCAAAACTTGACTTTTTAACCAACTTTTCGGTATACAAAGCAGCATCCCATAAAGCCAGATCTTCTACAGTAGATATAATACTACCGGCTGCAAAACCTACAAATGGCCATAGTGCTTGCTGGTTTTGAAAAACACTATCTGCCCAAATGTAACCAGATGCCCGTGCTGGAACTATATGTTTGGTATCTGTATTTCGGGATGCCGTCATGCCTATCTTTTTAAAAATGTGTTCATCCAAAAATTGCCAGTATGATTTTCCGCTTGTTTTTTCAATGATGAGCCCCAAAAGATAATATCCTGTATTATCATAAGCCCATGTTTCGCCGGGCTCAAATTCTTGTGGAAGCTTAAAAAACAATTTTAGAATTTCTTTTTGTGAAGGGAATGTTTCATGAAAAAGATTGGTTTTAAAAACGCCAAGATAGCCGGGTACGGCTACATGATTTTGAATACCCGAAGTATGGGTAAGCAAATGCCGTATCGTTATTTTGCTCCAGGCTGAAGGAGCTTCGGGAAAAAAAATAGTAATCTTTTCATCAAGGCTCAATTTGCCCTCTTCCATCAGCATCATTATAGCCGTAGCGGTAAATTGTTTAGTCATTGACCCAATCTCATATACGGTTTTTGAAGTGGCTGGAACAGCTTGCTCCAGATTTGCAAAACCATAACCACCCTTCTTAATGACAATATTATTTCTCACAATTGAGAGAGAAAGACCAGGAATGCGTAGGCTTTCCATATTCTTTTTAATGAACGTATCCACCGCGTCGTCTTGTGAACAAACATCAAATGGATGTGTTAAAAGAAGGACAATCCCTAAAAATATATTGCGAGGCTTTAAAACCATAGTCTAACATTCATTATATGTTAATGATATTAATTGCTTTAGTTTAGTTATCGTCATTGGCGAAATTCGAGATAGTTCTACGTCGGAAATTAATGGCTGCTAACGTTCGAGGCTTTGTGCAGTTGGGGAATTGACCAACTGTCCGCCCGGAACTGAAGCTAAATTTATAACTAAAAGCCGAAGTTTAGAACTACTGCCCAACAGAATTACGTCCGCCGAATATGAAGCCTGGATATGCACTGCCGATGATGTTTCAACGTCACGCCCCAATTGCACAAAACCTTTTGTTAGCAGCAGCTACTTTAAAGGCTTGTCTTTTTCAAATTTCATCACTTTCACCAAC
>JAENVX010000383.1 GCA_016650355.1 Bacteroidia bacterium
ATTGCTTTTTGCTTGTCAATAACTTCGTTTGATATTGCATTAATCTCCTGATTAAACTCTTGCATCTCCTCCTCAACTTTCTCCCACACTTGTTCTTTCCTTTCCCAGTCAAAACCAACGCCACGGGCTTTGTCTTGAATGCGTATTGCTTTCACCAAAGCTGGCAAAGATTTAGGCACGCCTTCCAGCACGGATTTATTTCCGGTCCTTAATTTTATTTTCTCCCAGTTTTCTTTAACCGTCTTCTCATCATTGGCGATCACGTCACTATACACGTGTGGATGGCGCTCAATGAGCTTATCACAGATTGAGTTAAGGACATCGGCCATGTCGAAAGCCCTCACCTCGGAGGCAATGCGAGAGTAAAAGGCCAAGTGCAACATCATATCACCCAATTCCTTTTTTACCTCTTGAAGGTCTCCCTCAAGGATGGCGTCTGATAACTCATAGGTTTCCTCAATGGTCAAATGACGCAGGCTCTCAAGTGTTTGTTTTTTATCCCAGGGGCAATTCTCCCTCAATTCGTCCATCACTGTGAGCAGGCGATTGAATGCCTTTAGTTTAGCTTCTCTGTTAAGGTCTGGGGCTGATAAAACTTTCTTCATGAATAGTAAACTTTGAGTCTTTATATGATGTTCTAAAATTGTAAGTAACTTTACGCCAAGGTACTAAAACAGAAAATTACCATGACTGTATTTTTCTTTTCGCTAGGAATTTTCGCACTGTTTTTCGCATTAATGTCAGTACGGTTATTCTTTGTTAAAAACGGTGAATTTCGTGGCACCTGCGCAACGCAAAGCCCATTCCTTGCTAAAGAAGGAATTACCTGTGGATATTGTGGAAAAGTGGTAGGCGCTGGTGAGCCCTGCGGTGATCCTGATAAAACTGAATCTCTTCCCGAGATTGTTAAAAAGAACTGAAAAGCATTAGCAATTAACCGTTTACTCCATAAAGGGCTGCCTGGCTTCAGAATTATACACTTTTCGCGCACTTTCATCCCGACAAAGAACCCTTAACTTTGCCGGCATATTTTTGATAATCTATACGTGACCTTAATTAAATCCATTTCTGGTATTCGTGGCACGATCGGGGGCAAACCTGGTGAAGCACTTACCCCCGTTGATATTGTAAAATTCGCTGCTGCCTATGGCACCTGGGTGAAATCCCGTAAAGGAAAAAAAATAGTAATTGGCCGCGATGCCCGAATCTCAGGGGAGATGGTCAGCGCGCTAGTAACATCAACATTACAGGGCCTTGGACTTGATGTTATCGATTTGGGTCTATCTACAACCCCCACAGTGGAAATTGCAGTGCCTATTGAAAAGGCAGGTGGGGGAATTATCCTTACAGCAAGTCACAATCCAAGTCAATGGAATGCACTCAAACTTTTAAATAATAAGGGCGAATTTATCTCGTCAGAAGATGGCGTTGAAATTTTGAAACTTGCTCAGAACGAAAATTTTGATTTCGCCCCTGTAGAGAAACTTGGCCGGTATACAAAAAATCATCACTACATTAAAAAACATATTGAGCTTATCAAAAAACATAAGCTGGTTGATGTGAAAGCTATCAAAAAAGCAAAGTTTCATATTGTAGTAGATGCCGTAAATTCCTCAGGGGGAATTAGCGTCCCCAAACTATTGGAGGAGCTAGGGGTAAAAAAAATAAAAAAACTTTATTGCGAACCGACAGGGCATTTTCCACATAACCCCGAGCCACTCCCTGAAAACATCAAAGAAATTTGTAAGGTAGTGAAGAACGGAAAATTTGATCTGGGGATTGTAGTGGACCCTGATGTTGATCGTCTAGCCCTTGTAATGGAAGATGGGAAGCCTTTTGGTGAGGAGTATACGTTAGTTGCTGTTGCCGATTATGTTTTAGGCAAGAAAAAGGGAAACACCGTTTCCAATCTTTCGTCTACTCGAGCTTTGCGCGATATTACTGAAAGGGCAAAAGGGAAATACAAAGCAGCGGCCGTTGGTGAAGTGAACGTTGTAAATCTCATGAAAGAAACGAAAGCTGTGATCGGTGGTGAGGGTAATGGTGGTGTTATTTTTCCCGACCTGCATTATGGGCGCGATGCATTGATGGGGATTGCGTTGTTCCTGACTCATCTGGCAAAAACCAAGATGAAAGCATCAGAACTCCGAAGGCAGTATCCTGCGTATTTCATTTCCAAAAATAAAATAGAGCTGACACCGGAAATTAATGTTGACAAAGTTTTGGAAGCTGTAAAGGCAAAATATCAACACGAACAAATTATCACCATCGATGGTGTGAAGATCGATTTTGAAAAGAAACGCGAATGGGTGCATTTACGAAAGTCCAACACCGAACCCATTATCAGGATTTATGCCGAATCGCAAAGTGAACCCAAGGCTAAAGCACTTGCCCATCAAATTATTAAGG
This sequence comes from Bacteroidia bacterium, assembly GCA_016650355.1. Taxonomy (GTDB): domain Bacteria; phylum Bacteroidota; class Bacteroidia; order Cytophagales; family Cyclobacteriaceae; genus ELB16-189. The sequence goes on from JAENVX010000383.1 coordinate 2,410, forward strand.
ACATTCAAGAGATCATTAAACGCTAGTACCCATGCGAGTTTATTTAGACAATGCAGCCACTACACCTCTCGATCCAGAAGTCTTTGAAGCAATGAAACCATTTATGCTTGAAGATTTTGGAAACCCCTCCTCCACCCATGCTCATGGTCGCAAGGTGAGGTCGGCAATCGAATCGGGCAGAAAGAAGGTAGCAGAGCTATTAAACTGTACACCGGGTGAAATTATTTTTACTTCAGGTGGAACAGAAGCCGATAATGCCATTATCACATGCGCTATCAAAACCTATGATTTGAAACATGCGATTTCAACACCTATCGAACATCACGCAGTTACACACACACTTGGAATACTAGCAAAACAAAAAACTGTTGAATTGCATCACGTTAAACTTGATGCACAGGGACATGTGGATATTTCGCATCTGGAAGAATTATTAAAGTCCTTCCCCCGTGCATTGGTGTCGCTAATGCATGCCAACAATGAAATTGGAAACATACTTGATCTTCAAACAGTAAGTGATCTTTGCAATCAGTATAAGGCCTATCTTCATTCGGATACCGTGCAAACCATGGGGCATTACAGACATGATCTGAAAGTATTGAAAGTTCACGGCATGGCTGCTGCCGCACATAAATTCCACGGACCAAAAGGAACAGGGTTTATGTACATCAACAAGGATAAAAAAATTCAACAGTTTGTGCATGGTGGCGCTCAGGAACGCAATATGAGAGGGGGGACTGAAAATGTTTACGGCATCATTGGCTTGGCAAAAGCGCTTGAGATTTGCTATCGCGAAATGGCTGAACACGAGCAACACATCACAAAGTTAAAGACGTATATGATTGAGCAACTCTACGAGAATATACCGGGTATTGAATTTAATGGCGATTCCTCAAATCTCGACCGCAGCTTATACACTGTTCTTAATGTCAGCATACCAGAATCCGAAGAAAATGAAATGCTGCTTTTTAATCTGGACATGAAGGGCATTTCTGCCTCAGGGGGAAGTGCCTGTTCCAGTGGTGCATCTACAGGTTCACATGTTCTTGGTGCGATTTATCCCAACTCTCAGCGAGGCGCAGTACGCTTCTCTTTTAGCAAATACAACAAAACACAAGAGATTGATTTCGTGATTGAGAAAATGGCCGAGATTTATAAAGTTGCGGTCAAAAATTGATTCTCACTTTGATAATTGGATTGTCATCCTGGTTATAAAATTAGCGTTTTGAATAACTGATTATTCATGCACCCAATACTCTTTGAGGTAGGCTCATTCACAATTTACTCCTATGGATTTTTTATTGCTTTAGGTGCCTTGTTGGGCTTGTCCTACATGGCCTGGCAAGGCAAAAAACAATTTGGTGTTTCGTTCGATACGATTAATTCACTTTTCATTTTGATTGTGCTTGCTGCCATTGTTGGTGGCAAAATATTTTTTTTCTTTGAAGACCCAGGATATTACTCAACGCATCTAAGCAAACTTTTCACTGGAAGCGGATTTGTATTCTATGGCTCCTTCCTTTTTGCTGTGCCTGTTATGCTTTGGTTTTTTAATAAATATAAAAT
>JAENVX010000384.1 GCA_016650355.1 Bacteroidia bacterium
AAGCAAACCAGAGCGGAAAGATAAACGTAAAAATCGAATTAGGTTCGATTTCCAACGGCATGTATATCGTGGTTGTGAACGCTACTACAGGACTGAGAAAGAAGATATTGATTCAATAATTTTTACTTTCCTGCCGTCTTTCATTTTCCTATTATTGTAAGCCAATCCAATTTAAGATTGGCTTATTTTTTTAGAGCTTGGGCAATAAAGCCATCATACGACTTACATCTTTAGGTGCGGCTATTGCCTGGATCATCCTTTTCTTCTCTGACCTAACCATTCTCTTTAGCGATACCAAGGGCCTAGCTCCAGGTATTCCGCTTTGGCTGCCAGGGGTCATGCTGGACATTTATCTTATAATGCTTTATTATCATTATAAGTTTAGAATTGAAAAAGACGAGAACCTCAATTTCACGGACCTTTTATGGAAAGTGTTTGCCACCGGATTAATCGTAACCGTTGTTTCTCTCTCCATCCGGTTTGTTATTTTTTTACTTGGTAACACTACACTTCCCGGCCATATCCTTTTTGGTGATTCTGTTTACCTGATCAATCTGAGTTTGTTTTTTAGTTTTTTGGTAGCTGCCTACACTTCCTGGAAACGCCTTATCATCTATCAAAAATCAAAGTGGCTTATTCGCACCTGGAGGGTTTTTGAATTTCTTCTTCTCTTCGTACTCATCTACGACAGTTTACGAATCGAATTGAATGAAGGGATTTTCATTATGCTTATGATAATCCTTGGTTTAATTGCTTTGGTGCTTTCCGCCAACATGAAGTGGGTGGCTTACCTGAATTTTAAACAGAAGTGGACAAGCCTTCTTTTACTTTTACTTACCCTTTTTTACCTCGGCTATTTCTTCTATACTGTCTCGCGCCAGTCGGACATTATTAGTGAAGCGTCAACTTCCTTTCTGGATTTCAGAAGCCACATCTTTAATATTTCTCTGTTTGGATTTGTGATGATGTACAGCATTTTTTCTTTTCTGGTAATCTTATTCAATCTTCCAACATCATCTGTCTTTGAACAAAAACTGGAGGAAGTGGTAAACTTTCAACGCTTAAGTCAATCTATTCAAACAGAACAAAGTGAAGAGAGTGTTTATAATATTTTATTGGAAAGCTCGGTTAGTTCTGTTTTTGCCGATGCAGCCTGGCTTGAAATAAGAGGAACAAATCAGGATACAAGGTTATTCTCTTATCAGATATCAGAAAAGGATGCGCTGGAAATAACCAACCATATTAAAAATCAAAACATCAAAGGCGTTTTAGATCAGGGAAGTGATAAGACAAGAAACCTCTCCAAGTACCTGGCCTCTTTAAAAGGCGGACGGTTTCGTTCTGTTCTCGCTTTTCCGATTTTAGTAAAGGGAGAATCAATTGGCACACTTGCGTTGTTAAAAGAATTGCCGGAAGGATTTACTAAAGAAATGACTCGCATCATTTCAACATTTGCTAACCAGGCTGGTATATCCATTGAAAATTTTCGACTGTTGGAGGAAGCTTTTCAGAATGAGCGATATAAAGAAGAGCTTAAGATTGCCAAGACTGTTCAGAAGAGTTTGCTACCACAAAAGTTGGAACAAGACATGCAGTATGATATTGCTGCATTCTCCCGATCAGCGGATGAGGTTGGTGGTGATTATTATGATACACTTCGAATTAATGATCATGAAGTTGCTATGATCATTGCCGATGTTTCTGGAAAGGGAACAACAGCTGCCTTCCACATGTCTCAGATGAAAGGGATTTTTCATAGTCTCGCCCAACAACAACTCGATCCTAAGGAGTTTATGGTGCGCGCTAACATGGCCTTAAAACATTGTCTGGAGCGTGGGTCGTTTATCTCGGCCACTTATTTTGTTGTCGACTCCAAAGAGAAGAAAATATACTATGCCCGCGCTGGACATTGCCCGGTGCTCTATTATAATTCAAGCACCAGCAAAGCAGAATATCTTAAAGATAAAGGAACGGCTTTGGGAATGATTAAAACTAAAGATTATTGCAACTTCATTGAGACCTATGAGCTCCCGTATGCCTCAGGTGATATCATGATATTGTATACGGATGGCGTTACCGAAGCAAAGGACAAAAAAGGTGCAGAGTTTGATTATGATCGTCTGAAACAAACTGTAGAAGAAGTAACAGATAAATCTCCGAAAGAAATTCAGGAACATTTGATAAAAAAGCTTTACGAATATTCAGGAACAGATGAAATAAATGACGATTACACAACTATGATTGTAAAGTTCAATTAGGCGAAAAAAGAACATAAAATAATTAAAACCGTTTAAAACATATGGTTCACATCAAACGACTACAGGAGAGTGGCAATGATATAATTGCTATAATCGGTGAAATAGATGCAAGCTCTTCAATAGAGTTGGACTTGACGATTGCTAAAAGTGTAGGTGATGGATTTGCAAAAATATTGGTCGATTGCACTGCGTTGGAATACATCTCTTCAGCAGGGCTTGGCGTGTTTATGTCTTATATAGAAGAGTTTCAGGAAAAGGAAATAAGAATGGTTCTATTTGGCCTGAAGGAAAAAGTGGCGAATACTTTTGTGATTCTGGGTCTTGCGGATTTATTACACATATGCTCCTCAAAGGAAGAGGCAAAAAAATTAATAGATGAATTATCAGTATAATATCGGGTGCAGCCTTAACAATCTCAAAGGTATCCGGGAGTTCATTCGCAACTCACTGAATGAACAGGGTATTGCTGAAATTGAAATGAACACCATGATTTTGGCGCTAGACGAAATGTGTTCTAACCTGATGATACACGCGCACCATTGCAATCCAGATCATATTTTGGAATTGCATATTGATGTGCCGGAAAAGGGGAAATTGATTTTTGAGATTATTGATGACGGAAACGTATTCAATATTAATCAATTCAGTTCAGATAATATTGGGGACCTAATTCATGAAAAAAGAAAAGGAGGCCTTGGCATACGCCTCGTGAAATCCATTATGGACAATGTGGAATACTTCACGCGCAATGGCAAAAACATTTGCCGCCTTACAAAGCAGCTGTAGGTTTTCAATCAATCTTTAATTTTGATGGCAGATCGAGGGATTTGAAATTCAATTTCGAGCAATAGATACTTTTGAATCTTGAATTTCTAATTTTGTGTCTGAAATCAATGCTACCGCAGGACACACAGCCGTTTACACTTTCCGCATTATTACGGCTTACACGATTTTGGAATTTGGTAATTATTGGATTGGCTCAGTATTGTACTGCTTGGTTCTTGCTTGGTTCACATACCATATTGGATATGGATCTTTTTCTGCTATCAGGCTCAACCGTCTTAATTGCTGCCGCTGGATATATCATCAACGATTATTATGATGTAAAAATTGACTTGATCAACAAGCCCGATCGCGTAGTGATTGGGAAAAATATAACACGAAGATATGCTATTCTATTTCACTCATTTCTTTCTACAAGTGGAGTAGGTATTGGGTTTTTGTTGGACTGGAAAATCGGAGCCATAAATTTCCTATCCGTATTTTTCTTGTGGTTGTATTCGAATAATCTCAAGCGGCAGCCGTTTATCGGTAATTTTGTTGTTGCCCTACTCACAGCTATTTCCATCTTGATCATCAACCTTTTATATGAAACTAATAATCCTCTGATAAGTATCTATGCCCTCTTTGCCTTTTTTATGACACTCATGAGGGAAATGATCAAAGACATGGAAGACCTTCGGGGCGATAATACCTTTGGCTGCAGGACACTTCCTGTCATCTGTGGCCTTCGCAAATCAAAAATATTCGTATACGCAACGCTCTTTCTTTTTGTCGTATCTGTGCTATACATCAATCATATTTATATAGGCCTGCCTATGTACTATTTTATCATCTTTCTATTTATTCCATTGGGTTGGTTGTTGGCGCGACTCATCCGAGCTGACACAATAAAAGATTTTTATAAACTCAGTCAATTTTGTAAAGTGATCATGTTGCTTGGGATTTCAAGCATGGCATTTATTTAATTGCTTTATTTGCACCGATGACAAGCAAAGCCCGTATTGCTATTTTTGCTTCAGGCAGTGGTACAAATGCTGAAGAGATATTCAACTATTTTAAAAACCATCCTTTAAGTGAAGTTGTGTTGCTGCTGAGCAACAATCCTGATGCGTATGTTTTGGAAAGAGCAAATAAGCATAGTATCAATTCGATGCTTTTTACTAAAGCACAATTCCGCGAAAGCGAGGAGGTGCTGAATGAGTTAAAGAAGGCGGGAGTAACTCATATTGT
>JAENVX010000385.1 GCA_016650355.1 Bacteroidia bacterium
AGTTGTGTGAGTTCATCGTTGGTAATTTTGGTGAGCAACTGACCTGGGGAAATGGCAGTAAGCACATTTTGCCCTAACGCCTTCTCTCTGATTTCGTCTGTTACGTCCTTGGCTACCTTATAATTAACGTCAGCATCAATAAGTGCCTTGCGGATTTCCTTAACGGTGCTAGCAACATTGATTTCAGTGATTCGACCTTGACCTTTCAATGTTTGAAAGGCTTTTTCCAACTTTAAACTTAAACTATCGAACATGGATCGTATTTAATTTGATAAATCAGATTACGTCAACATTACTGGCTGATTTGGCTGGTTGAATCATAATAGTTTGCAAATTTAACTTCTATTTTGATATGGAAAAGGACTCTTCTTGACTTAGCGACTTCGTGCTAAAATTTGATTTGAAGTATTTTCCTTAATGAGTTCGAAAGCGTTGGCTATAGCCTCTTTTTCTGAAGTTTGAAGATTCACCAGGGTAAATGCCTGAGTTATTCCAATTTTAAGTAATTCTTCCTGAAGCAGTTCGGATTTTCCTGCGATGGCCACTACTCGCTTGTTGTATTTCAATCCTAGCATTCCAACTTCCATCACTACTTTTCCGGAGAGGGTTTGTTTATCAATTTTACCCTCTCCAGTTATGATGAGATCAGCTTGTTGAATTTTTTCATCAAGGCCGGTTGCCTGAATGATGTAATCCATACCTCGATGAATGCTGATATTCAAAAAAAGTTTTGCTCCACCCGGCAAACCTCCGCCTGCTCCTGAACCCGGAAAGTTTGTTGAAATACCAAACGCTGACTTTGCAATCGATTCAAAATTTCGCAAACCATCATCCAATTGTTTAACGATTTTTTCTGTCGCCCCTTTCTGGGGTCCGTAAATATAGGCTGCACCAGTTGGGCCAAATAAGGGATTGTCCACATCGCACAAGGCAACAAACTCAACATCTTTTATTCGGGGATGAATATGATCATTACGAATAGAATGGATTTGAAGCAGACTTTCACCAACCGGTCTTAGGAGCTTACCATTTATATCAAAGAATTCAAATCCCAAAACTTGTGCCATTCCAATGCCTGCATCGTTGGTTCCGCTTCCGCCAATTCCCATCATTATTTTTTTTACACCTCTGTCCAATGCATCTTTTATTAGCTCACCAGTTCCCAGTGAGGTAGTAAAAAGTGGATTGCGATTTTCAGGTATTAATAATTGAAGGCCGGATGCTTTCGCCATCTCGATAAAGGCTGTGCTGCCATCTTTTGAAATGCCATATTCTGCAGTTATTTTTTTATAATCTGGCCCTGTCACCTCAAGGGCTATCGTGCTTCCACGAAAATACTGTGTGAGGATTTCACATGTTCCTTCGCCTCCATCAGCCATAGGAACAGAAACGATATTTAAGTCGTGGTGTACTTTCTTCAATCCTAATGTGAGAGCATCACAAACTTCATTTGCAGTAAGCGAACCCTTAAACTTATCTGGTGCAAGCAGAATGTTCATGAAAGGATGATTTGAAATAGTAAAGATCTTATAATGCAAACACTAAAGCCGTCAATTTTATTTTTTTTCATCGAAATGGATGATAGGGGAAAATTTCGCCTGCTTTGAATTCACTTTTCTCTAATGGGAGTTCAAGAAACCCATTAATATCTTTCAGGTTTGCAAAATCACCAGAACCTCCTCCTTCTATCGGATAGGCTATCAATTTTCCAGCCTCGTTTATTGTTTTGACTTGCAGGAAATAGGTGAGCCCTGGTTTGAACGCATAGTCTGAGGCTAGTATAGCTTGTGAGTTCACTTGTTCCAAGCCCATACTTTTCGTCAGCCACGGTTTGATGTACCGATAGAAGCACATGTACGTTGAAACGGGATTTCCGGGCAGGGCAAAAACAGTATGCTGGTCAGATTTGCCAAACCAAAATGGTTTACCAGGCTTTTGGCTTACTTGATGGAAAAGTTTTTTAATACCAAGTGTTTCCAGAACTTCCGGAACAAAATCAAATTTGCCTTTTGAAACGCCACCAGAGAGAATAATAAGTTCATGATCTTGGAGAATCTTAGTTAATTTATTCATCAGCTGTTCTTTTGAGTCAGTAAGATGAAATTTATAAGCATGGCAGCCCAATCCCATCAAAGCGGCCTGCAGAGCTGCATCATTTGATCTTCTGATTTGATGAGCCAATGGAATTTTATCAATATCTACCAGTTCATCTCCCGTAGAAACAATTGCTGTTTTCGGAAAATTAAAAACCTGAACCTTACTTTTCCCAACAGTCGCAAAAAGTGCTACTTCTGCTGGTGAAATCTTCAATCCAGGTGAGAGTAATACTTGATTCTGTTTTGCATCCTGAGCTTGACGATGAATATTTTGCCCAGCGGTCAGTTCAAAAACGGTAATCTTAGCTTTATTATCGGTGATGACAACATCTTCGTAGCGAATCACCGTATCCGCTCCGTCCGGCAACACAGCTCCGGTCATCACTTCAATCGCATCATTACGATTTTTTAATTTTATTGGAGGCATTCCCGCTGCCTGCGTCCCTACCAGGATAAATTCCTTTTGTCCTGCCTCAAGTGCTTTGGAATTTATAGCAATACCGTCCATCGACACACGATTAAAAGGAGGAAAGTCGCGGTCAGCGACAACAGGTTCACCCAAAATTCTGCCAACAGCTTCACTCAATTCAACTTCTTTTGTTTTTGATTTGAATAAATGAGAAAGAATTATTGCCGTAGCATCCTGAACGCTGATCATGATTTGACTAAATTTGAAAGGTAAGATAGATACTTCAGCTCAATGAAAAAACAATTTACACATATCAGCAAATCAGGTAATCCTCAAATGGTTGATGTGTCAGAAAAGAAAATAACCAAGAGGATTGCAAGAGCGCGGTCTGTTGTTTTTCTTGGAAAAGATATTTTAGGTAGAATGCAAGGTGATGAGTTGATTACAAAAAAGGGACCTGTATTCCATACTGCGATTGTTGCCGGGGTGATGGGAGCGAAGAAGACACATGAATTAATTCCATTCTGTCATCCGCTGGGTTTGGAAGATTGTCAAATCAAGATTACCGTTAAGAAAGAGAAGGTAATAATTGATTCAATAGCAGTAATTACGGGAAAAACAGGAGTGGAGATGGAAGCACTTACGGGTGCATCTATTGCGGCACTTACAATTTATGATATGTGCAAGGCCTTATCGCATGATATTATCATTGAGGAAGTAAAACTTATGGAGAAGACTGGAGGCAAGAAAGATTTCAAAAGAAAGTGAAGAGAAAGGAGCTATACGGATTAGTACTAGCTGGCGGAAAAAGCTCCCGGATGGGAAAAGATAAGGGGCTGATCGATTATCATGGGAAACCACAACGAGAACACCTATTTGATTTATTAAGTAAATTTTGTGATCATGTTTTCACATCATGTAGAGCAGAGCAGCATATACCTGCTTCATTAAATCCTATTTGCGATAAGTTCGATCTGGATAGTCCGTTAAATGGAATCCTTTCCTCCTTTGAGTTACATACAGATAAAACCTGGCTGGTAGTTGCGGTAGATATGCCATTTGTCAATGAAGAAGTATTTCAGTTTTTGATTTTAAATCGTGATCCCACGAAAGTTGCTACTTGCTTCTTTGATTCGGATGGAAAGCTGCCGGAGCCATTATTGACTATTTGGGAGCCCAATGCTTTTCCCAGCTTAAGTAAATTTATGGTAGACGGTGGCAGCAGCCCAAGAGAATTTTTGATTCAAAACGTGTGTAACAAGTTAGTTTACGCTGATTCAAAAATTTACATCAACTATAATACACTGCAAGAATTGGAGAAAGGTAAGCACTAATCAGTGAGAATTTGCCATGTATTTTTTTGATCATGGTGAATAAATATGAAAAAAATGCAAGGTCTTTCATGAAAGTTACTCAGACGGAGCAGCAACTCCCAAAGACTTTTGAAAATGCATTGTACCTTTTAACATTTTCAATGAAATCAAAAAAAACGGTAGAAATTGGTTGGGAAAATACTTTTAATCAATTCGGCTAAATGCTTCTGAATCAGTCATTGATCTGATCAGTAAAATACATTTGTAAATTTTTTTAATTGCGCTGAGATTCCTCACAATCTCCCGGATATGTATTTATTTGATATGACCGGTGTTACTGAAGTGCCACCAGGTTTAAATTAATATTAAAGAAACCTTACACCACTTAATTATGTTGAATAATTAACAAGCTTTTGTTTACGATGCTGTTAACTTTATAATGTCTATTCAAATAGTTGGCTTATGAAAACCTTAACCAAAATGCATCTCCTGGAGATTCATGTAAATCCTATTAACCGCGATCTTATTATGGTCGTTACGGTTGCGATGCTGGTGTCGATTACACTTATCTCAGTAGGAATGATGATAATTAGTCAAATCTGAAAGATCTTCAGCTGAGGCTCTTTCAGAATCGACCGATTGAAGTATGAAATTTTCTAATTGGAGTGGACTGTCATTTGAGGACGGGCAGAGACCCATTCTTCACCATTCTCAAATACTTCCTTTTTCCAGATTGGCACTTTGATTTTTAGTTCGTCAACAATGAATTCGCACGCCTCAAACGACTCCTTTCGGTGCGGTGCAGAGACTGCGACTGCGACAGCAGTTTCACCCGGTTTAAGTGTTCCTACTCTATGACAAACTGCACAGCCTAATAAGCCCCAGCGCTGCGTAGCCACATCAATAATCTTTCGTAACTCTGCAACGGCCATAGCCTCGTATGCTTCGTATTCAAGCCACCTTACCGTTTTTCCGAGAGCTGTACTTCGAACATTTCCTACGAAAAGATTAACGCCTCCTGCTCCCAAGCTGGAGACGGCTTCGATTACTTTTTGTACATCGATTGGTTTTTCAGTGATTTTAATCATGGCGTAAAAGTTAGGTGGCTGAACAATGAATTTAAAGTAAGAATTTGAATGCTAATAGTCAAGCAACAAAGAGAAAGAAATTTCAAATTGCTTTTCCCTTTGTAACTTTAGTAACTAATTAATCAAAACTTAAGAATCAATGCTAACGCAACAGGAGTTGTTGAGGTATAACAGACAGATTTTGCTGCCCGACTTGAAATTAGAAGGTCAGGAAAAGCTTAAGTCAGGCAGCGTTCTCGTGATCGGAGCAGGCGGGCTGGGCTCACCAGCTTTGTATTACTTGACGGCCGCTGGCGTTGGCCGGGTTGGAATGGTGGACTTTGACACGGTGGATGTAAGTAATTTACAGCGGCAAATATTGTATGACACCAACGATGTTGGTAAATCAAAAACAGGTAGAGCACGCGAACGGCTGGAAGGGCTAAATGGCCTCATAAAAATTGAAACACACGATTGCCTGCTGGATTCCGAAAATGCTATGAACATCATTTCAAACTATGATGTGATCATTGACGGCTCAGATAATTTGCCTACGCGTTACCTTGTAAATGACGCATGCGTGCTGTTGAAAAAGATACTAATCTATGGTGCTATTTTTCAGTTTGAAGGGCAGGTAAGTGTTTTCAATGAGTTACATAAGGATGGCACCCGTGGGCCAAATTATCGTGACCTTTTTCCCGAGCCTCCGCCACCAGATATGGTTCCCTCATGCAATGTTGGTGGTGTTTTGGGTGTTTTACCCGGTATAATCGGTGCCATGCAGGCAAACGAGGCCATAAAGGTATTAGCAGGAATTGGAACGACATTGAACGGAAGACTAATGGTTTTCGATAGCCTGGACTTCACTACTCGTTATTTAAAATTGAATCGAAATCCTGACAACCCGATTTCAGGAAACAATCCAACTATTCATGCACTCATCGATTATGACGAATTTTGCAATCCAACACACAATAATGGCAATGAGATTCAGGAGATTTCTGCAGCGGCTGTTAAGAAATTGTTAGATGAAGGAACTGCCGTTCAAATCATTGACGTGCGTGAAACCCTGGAATACGGTTTGGTAAATATTGGCGGGTTGAATATTCCTTTAGGTGAAATCGAAAGAACTATTTCTTTGATCTCGCGAGACATCCCCGTGGTTGTCCATTGTAAAAGTGGAGGTCGCAGCAGGTTAGCTATTAAGAAGTTGCAGCAAGATCATGGATTTACCAATTTATTGAATCTCAAAGGGGGGATAATCCAGTGGCAGAAAGAGTTAAATCTGAAGTGATGAATAATTTAAAGCCCTCAAGAGAACGCTAAATAGTTCACCATAGCAAGGTTTTGAGAAATTGTCTTCCAGGTATTACCATTGTCATCCGATAGATATAGGTTGCCGTTATTGGTACCAAATGCCAGTGTATTTTCGGTTTTAACAAAAGAATGACGAAGCACCAGATCAAATGTGTTTGCCTGCGGCAGTCCTTGACTAGTGAACGACCAGTTTTCCCCACCATCAGTTGTTTTACAAACTGCTAATCTTAAATCAACTGGAATTCGTTGCTCATCACTTTGTGCCGGGATGACCCAAGCAGCATTCGGATCATTTTCATCAATCACCAAGGCAAAGCCATATTTAGGGAAACCACCTTTACCACTTACGTTTTCCCAAACATCTCCACCATTGGTTGTGCGAAAAATGCCGCAATGATTTTGTTGCCAAATTGTATCTGGTTGTGTTGGGCATACTAAAATACGGTGTGGGTCATGCCCCACTTCGGCTTTTGGATTTGGTAAGTACGCAGCAACAAGACCGTTGTTTTTTGCATGCCAGTTTTTCCCTCCGTCAACGGTTTCAAAGACACCCGCACAACTTACACCAACATAAACGTGATTGCTATCTCGTGGATCAAGAACTATTGAGTGAATGAATGGAGAATCTTTCCCAGCACCAAACCATTGGTTTGAATCCAAACGACTCGGATGGTTCCAAAGACTTTCAATCAAGTGAAAATTTTTCCCGTTGTCATCGCTATAAAACAGTCCCCCAGGCTCGGTGCCAACCCATAATGCACCTGATCGATTTATTCCAGCGTGTTGCATCGACCAAATCTTTTTTAGTGACGCGGGTTTGTCCGACTTAAAAGAATAGTTGCTATAGCTTGGGGCAACTACCTCCTGCCAGTTTCTTCCTTCGTTTTCGGAATAATGAAGTTTTTCGCCCCAGTGGCGATGCGATAATGCAATCCACCAGGTGTTGGCACGGTCGTCTACATACACCAAAGAAACAGGGAGCCCTACAAACTCAATGGAATCTATTTTCCAGGCATCATTGATGTTACTGAAAATAACTAGCCCTTTTGAAGTGCCGACTAGAAGTTTGGTCTGCATAAAAAAAATTACGATTTGAGATTTTAGTTAAAACTCTGAATCTAAATCCTAAAATCCATTTTAAGACGTTACGGTCATCCTCCGGAAAGGGCTTGAAAAATCAGCAGTTCATCACGGGAGTTTACAGCATCATTGAGTGTTTCGCGATCTTTGATGAGTTCGCCTTTTAGAAAAATATTTACATGTTTTCGCAATCGCCCATTGTCCTCGATTAGGTAGTTGAGGATACCAGGATAAGTTTTTTCAATGTTGCACAAAGTCTCTTTAACAGTGTCTCCGGCAATTTCCGTTTCAGCAAGAGTAGGAAAAAAGCGTTTAAGTGCAGATGTAAATTTTACGTTAGCCACGTTTAAATTTAATATTATCTCAGAATACCATGTTATATTCAAAAATAAAAGTAATTTTCTTCATATGCTATTAACGCATTTGAATCCAAAAACGAAACCATGAAAGAACTTCTTCCTCAAATCAAAAAATGGGTGAGTGAGAAAAAACCTTTTGCTATTGCCAGGGTTATCCAAACATGGGGATCTTCACCAAGGCCCGTTGGCTCCGCAATAATTATTTCATCTGATATGGAAATGGCGGGATCTGTGAGCGGAGGATGTGTAGAGGGTGCAATACTTAAGGAAGCTGTTCAAATCATTGAAAACAAAAACGGCAAGCGGTTGTCATACGGTGTCACTGATGATGAAGCATGGTCTGTTGGATTGACGTGTGGGGGCAAAATTCAGGTCTATTTGCAGGTCTATCCGATTGAGGGTAATCACGCGGAAGTTTGGAAAAAGTTGGTAGCGTCACTAACTGAAAACAGCCAGTGTATTTTAATAACGTCATTAGTGGATGGAGAAAGTAAAAACACGTTGATTGATCACCAAGATACGGTGATCGGATCTCCACAATCTGAAATACTTTTAGCAAAAGCAAGGGAGGCTTTTGTAAAACGGACTAGTGAATCCGTTATGATAGGGGAGACTGAGTATTTTATGCAAGTCTTCCCACGCAGGAGTCAACTACTTATCATAGGCGCGGCACATATTACATCCGACTTGGTTCAATTAGCAAAGCTTCACGATTTTGAAACAATTGTGATCGATCCACGCGGAACGTTTGCACATCAAACTCAATTCGTTGAAGCGCCCGATCAGATATTTGAGAAATATCCCACCGAGGTGTTGAGAGATTTTACGTTGGACGCCTCTTCCTACGCAGTTATCTTATCACACGATCCGAAAATTGACGACAACGCATTGCAGATTTTGTTGCACTCAAAGGTAGCTTACATTGGAGCGCTTGGAAGCCGGAAAACTCATGAGAAGAGAATGGAGAGGCTGAAGCAGAGCGGGTTTAGTGAGGAAGAAATAAAAAGGATTGAAGCACCAATTGGGGTTGATATTAAAGCTCAAGGAGCCAGAGAAATCGCCTTAAGCATAATGGCATCCATTATCAGAGCAAAAAACATTTATTTATAAAAGTGACTGGTCCTTTATTACCCGCCACTTACTGGAGGGATTATTACGACTTCATCATTTTCTTGAAGTCCGTGAGAATCTTCCTGATAATTTTCACCCACGGCAAAGGAAAGGGAATTCAATTTTAAGAATTCAGGATAGCGCTGAAATAATTTTTGTTTGAGAGAAGAAATGGTATCGCCAGGTGCAAGCTCAAACTCCAATTGCTTGGATTGTAATATGTCTTTTGCGATTCCGAATGCTATTAAAGTAATTTTCATTGATTTTTTTTATTTGATTCTAAGAACTTCTTCATCTCACGCCATGAAAGCGTAGCACAGTCATAACGCTCCGGAAAGTCATGAACTCCAATGAAAGCTTGGAAATCATCTTGTAAATTTAACGTATTGTCAGGTAATTTCTTGTTGATGAAGTCCAGAAAGGTTGAACATAGTGCAATCGCTTCATCCGGCATTTTTCCAACTAATGATTTTGTTAATACTGAAGTTGAAGCTTTTGAAATGGCGCACCCGAATCCGTGAAAATGGACTTCATTAATTTTTCCTGGATGATTGTCTATAAAAATTTCAAATCGGTCGCCACATATTGGATTGTATGCTTTGATGGTGTGTGATGCACTATCTCTCTTTTCAAAGTGAAAGGGTGTTTCATTATGAGCTTTGATGATTTCAGAGTAAAGTTTTTTTAAATCTCCGCTCACGACCAGAATTTTTTAAGTTCAATGAGGGCGTCAATTATTTTGTCGACATCATTTTTTGAATTGTAAATCGAAAAAGAAACTCTCACAGTTGCTGGTATTCCCATGGATTCCAATAGAGGCTGTGCGCAGTGATGACCGGCTCGCACTGCAATGTTTGAGTTAGCAAGGAAACTAGCCACATCGTGAGGATGTATATTCTTTACCAGAAAGGAAACGATACCGTTAAAATTCTTTGGTTCACCCACGAATTGGATTTGTGCTAGCGTACTTGCTCTTTCCTTAAAATAGGCGCTTAATTTTCTTTCGTGATTGA
>JAENVX010000386.1 GCA_016650355.1 Bacteroidia bacterium
CAGAAAAATAGCTCCAAAACCAAAGCTGTCCGGAGCGCCGGTAGACCTGACATTTGTGGATCAGTTTTATGACCGGATCTATCTGCTGGACTGTGCAACTTTGACCAATGACCAGAAGGTGTTGCTCAACCTGACAATAGTAAAAATGCGTAGTATGTTGCTGGAAAAGACCAAGAAATTGAAAGTACCAGTGACAGTAGCAGCATAAAAAACGGGGTATTTCTAAGGGCTGTTTTGTTGTAAATTAGCTAGTTACGCCAATTTCCGGACGTCCGGAAATTGGGATTGAAATTGAGTTTGCGGTATGAGAATGGTTGTGGATGGTTGGTCGAGTACATAGCGAGAAAATAATTTTCTGGAGGCAACATTGGAAACTCGAAATTTGATTGCGCATTATATGCTTGAAACTTATCCGTTCATCATTGCAAAAAAAAATTGGTATGAGGAAAAAAGTTCAAACCCATTTAGAGGTTGGTGCCTAAGAGATAAAGCATTTACTGATACTATCAAGCGCAAAGCAGATGAGAATGTTGCTAAAAATTGTGAGGATTTCTTGCATAGTAACCCATTGGCTTTCCTTGTCTGTTGTCAACTTGACATGGGAAAACCTGCTTGGAAAGCTTGGAGGTCATCATATTTAATTGCATCCAGTATTTCACCTCAAAATTTCAATCCTCACTATGTAAGTGCTATGAGTAAAGCTTCGCTTATAAAAGTTTTAGAAGAAAATAAGTTGGGATGCAGGAACTTAGCTCACGATGCTGCGGCCAGAAATATTATTGAACTTACGAAGCTAATTACAAAAAAACACGGTGGCAATGCTCTAAATATTTGGGAAACACCAAAATCATTTACCGAACTAAGAGACAATCTCATTTCAATCCCTGGGTTCGGCCCAGGCCTAACCAATATGTGCATTAAAATACTAATTGAACTTGGAATGGTACCAAATATACCTAAGGACACACATTCGTTAAGTAAGCTGCAAGTAAAGGCTGATATTCATGTTAAAAAAGTATTGTTTCGGACAGGGTTGGCAGACCAAGAAACAGAAAAGTCTGCTTATGAAGCTGCAACTACTTATTCATGTAATTGTCCTATGTCGTTAGATATAGCTGGATTTGCAATTGGTCAGAAATATTGCTTTAAAACAGACCCAAATTGTAGCGATTGTCCAGTTGGATTTAAAAAAGATGGTAGTATATTATGCCCAAGAATAGGAGTCTGAAAATCAGAATTCCCAACAACACCGTTGGACACAGACCGGACGATAAGGCTGCCCGGACGGGTCAACGGCGCAGCCGTTGAACAACAAGACAAAGGTTCCGTCTTGCTGTCAGACGGTATCCCTCGGAGTCAATTTCAAGGAGGAAGTATGAAACGTATTGGACTATTTTGTTTTTTGATGATTTTTGTAGCGGGCACTGTAATAGCCGGAGAAAAAGCTAAAGGTAAAGCTAAAGGGAAAGTTAAAAATGACAGCAAGCAAGATGTTGGATATAGCATTGAGCCAATAAAATTAGACGCATTGAAATTGCCTAAGAACTATAAGGGGCATAATTTAAGCCTTATATATAACGCGTTGTTGGAACGTGGTTTTAATATCAAAAAGAAAGATGAGTTCGTATCGACAGAGATGTACAATGCTTACACCGCGTTGGAAAGCACTGGAAACATTAAAAAGAAAGATGAATTTGAAACAACATCTGAATATGAGAAAAAACTTGAAGCTGATAAAAACAAGCCATTAATTGGTAAAACACTTGGAATAAATGATATCTATGCGTTCTCTATGACGCCGGAAAGTACGTACGATGCTGACAATAAACTTCTCAGTGTCGCCATTAACAGGATCAAGAAACTAATAGCAATCAATCACAAGACATTTGGCATGAGTCCGGCTGAGAATATTTCAGGTGTTTGGGGACCAACAATCGTCACAGAAGGTGGTACATACGTAGGAACTAATTCTTACGGTGCCAAATTAACTATAAGATCATCAATCACTGATGTACCAGTATTAGCATTTGAAAATGATCTCCCGTTTAAAACCATTGCAAAACGACAAGAACTTACACATAACCTTTCAAACGGACAGACCATTGACAGTGCCTATCGTGCCGTTGTTGATTCTTATTATGAAAACAAAATAAACGGAATGGAGCAAAAAGCTAATTTAAAACAGATGAAATTAGATGAAGATTTACGCACTGCAAAAATATCAAAGTTGGGACATATCGATCAATCATACGCAATAAAAAAGGAACTATTAAATGAAAAAAAATCTGCACTGTCATCGTATTATTATGATCTTGTAATTTCAATAAAGAATATTGCTCCTCCTGTAGCAAAACAAATTAAGGACAATATTGCTATTCTAATACTGTTTAAATTAAAAGAACCATACAGAAATTTTGGAGTGATGCAATTTAAACCTACTATTAAAAACCCGGAAGACGCTACCTTTCAATTTAAAAATGTCCATGCAGATATAAAAGAAATATGGATATACAATAAAGTTACCGGCGAGGTTCTTTCAAAGACAAAAGCCTCTGTTTCTGAATAACCTGTAGAAAACGAAGGAGAGCAACGTGATCGAACCAGAATACAAATCCACAGAAGAGGCGATCAAAGACCTAACAAAGCTATTAAGGCCACTTGGTCGCCTTACTATTTTAGAGCCGTCAAATCTGGCATTAGCTACAAATATTTTCAAGAACCTAAAACTGTCTGGAATTTCTGCAACAAAGGAAGAAATCGAACAAATATCGACCCGATACGGGTGGGACACAAAACAGGCTAGCAAATTAGCAGATAAATTCTGTACCAAAGTTTTGGAAAAGTAAGAAGCTTTGGGGAACCTTCGAGGGAAATCTCGGGGTAGAGTAGAGAGCAGGTTTTACCCTGCCCTCCCTCATCAAACCGTGCATGCGGTTTTCCCGCACACGGCTTTCCGATGTTCTTCACTACAAGGCATGCGCTTTCGTCCAGACCGCTGATGTCGGCACTTTGTACAGGTTGTATCTTTCATATAACAACCTGCTTGGAAACCTGACGTATCCTGTTTTTCGATTTCTGACCTTGTGCCGTTTGCGAAGGTGCGTTCTCAGTCGATCCTCTGTATGGCTTCGTAACTGGCTCAACACCTTACAGCAGTTGCGATAGTGAAAGTAACCGACCCACCCTCTTACAGTGGCGTTGACTTCATTCACTATCCATTCAATCGGCCTGATCGTACGTCTTCGCGGCGTGAGTTCGGTCACTCGGTCTTTGATCTTTTGCAGGGATTTCTTCGATGGCTGCACATGAGGGTAGTAATTCCTCGTTTTCCTGCCTTTGCCCATCCAGATGCTGAATCCTAGAAAATCAAA
>JAENVX010000387.1 GCA_016650355.1 Bacteroidia bacterium
CCTCTGTCAGTACGAGTAGACCAATACTAAAGGAGATTTGCGATGAATACGACCACCTAAAAATTAGAAAGGCAACTAACGTTGTAAATGAAAGCTGCGTAAGCACATCCCATAATTCAAATGAAAGTCCACCCGGGCGAACGGCATAATCCAGCACTCCCCAGAAAAACAACCAGCCCGAACGCTTAAGAGTTTTTAGAAATGATTCGCGCCAGGTCATTCCGCTAAGTTGTTGCCGATGCAATGAATACGCCATTGCAGTTCCTGCCATAAACATGAAGCCGGGTTGTATCAAATCCCAGAACCGTAAACCATTCCACGGATGATGAAAAAACTGTTGCATGAACATTTGAATGAAGCTGCCCTCACTCAATTCGAAAAGGTGATCATACATTCGTGTACTTTCCATCATCAGTAAAACCATGATGAGGCCACGCATGAAATCCAGGGAGAGAAGGCGGTTTGAATTTGGCTGAAGTGTCATAAGGAAAATAATATTTTAGACCTGAAATATCTCTAATTTAGCAATAGGATACCATGAAGTGCCAAAATAACTGCACGGATGTACGATTTTTTAAAAGTGAACACAAACTATACCATTCTATCATGAAACGATTCCTTCTACTTGTCACAGTCTCAACTCTATCCATCGTATTGAATTCTTGTAAAAATGACTTTTATTCAATGGATGACTTCACGAGGGTTGAGAAAATAGACACCCACATGCACCTTAATTCAGAAAGCCCCGCCTTGACAGAACAAGCGATAGAGGACAATTTCAGATTGCTCGATGTAAGCGTTGATACTCCTCACTATCCTTCTGTTGAGGAGCAGGAGCGTTTTGCGCTTCATCAGATTGAAAAGCATCCTGATCGCGTAAAATATCTTACCGCCTTTACGTTACACCATTGGGATTCGGCCAACTGGGCTGACGAAATTATTTCCCAACTTAAGAATTCTTTTGCTAATGGGGCATTGGGAATTAAACTCTGGAAGAATATTGGCATGGTCTATAAAGATTCGGCTGACCATTTTATAATGTTGGACAACCCAAAGTTTGATCCGGTTATTCAATATATTATCGATGAGGATAAAACCATAATGGGTCATTTGGGTGAGCCTAAAAATTGCTGGCTGCCCTTGGATCAAATGACTGTGAACAATGATCGGAGTTACTTCAAAAATAACCCCGAGTATCACATGTTTTTACATCCGGAATATCCAACGTATGAAGAGCAGATTCAGGCGCGTGATAATTTTTTAGAAAGACATCCTGATATGCGCTTTGTTGGCGCACACCTGGGAAGTTTAGAATGGGATGTGGATGAACTGGCCAAACGGCTAGATAAATTTCCAAACATGGCAGTGGATATGGCAGCTCGCATAGGCCATCTTCAATACCAGACTCAGTCAAACCGTGAAAAGATTAGGGAGTTTTTTATAAAATATCAGGACAGGATTACGTATGGTACTGACGCTTCGATTTCGGATTCTTCAAATCCTGAGGAGGAGAAAAAGAGTTTGCATGAAGTGTGGCTGGCCGACTGGAAGTATTTTGTAACGGATGAGGTAATGACGGTCAAGGATGTAAATGGTGAGTTTCAGGGGCTCAAGCTACCAAAAGAAGTTATCGATAAGATATACAGCCTCAATGCGATCCATTGGTTTAAAATATAGGTATAGATAAGGATAACTATTGAAAACCTAACTTGACAAATTGGGGTGGACTATCAAAGGATGAGATAATAGAAAATTCGACCATGGAGAAAAAACTATTTACCGAAAAACAAATAGATATATCAGCGGTGTTAGCCGGGCCAATTCCTCCGGGGTTCTTGATTTATAAAAATTACCTCGCGCTTGGAAAGGAGAAACAAGCATACATCACTCTTGCTTCAACATTAATTTTCACTGTGGCATTTTTCTACGGAATGTTCCAAGTTCCGCATAGCATCGTGGATAAAATACCAAATTTCTTATTTACAGCATTTTACGGAATTCTTGTATTTATATTCTTCAGAAACTTCATGGCTAAGGATGTCAACGATGCATTTGAAGCTGGTGCTCAAAGAGGATCTAACTGGGCTGTAACAGGCATAACGATATTAGGATTAGTACTAAATTTGGGAATAATATTTGGCCTAGCAATAGATCAACCTTTTTATGACGGAGAAGTAGCTAAAGTAAATGGGAATGAATTGTATTTTGATAAGTCTATTCCTATTGGAGATGTAAACAAGCTTGTTAGCAAATTAAAATCGAACGATTTTTTTGGAACAGATTATGGTAACACCGCTAGACTTCAACTTATCAATAATGAGTATCTAATAACGATGGTTGTTGATGTACAACTTTGGAATGACAACGAAATTATTAACAGTTTAACTAGCATGAAATGGTTGATGGAAGTTGAATTCGGGAAAACAACTAAAATGAAACTTGAATCGGTTTCACTATCTGGAACTTCTAAATACAAGGAATTATAAACTAACTCATAAGAAATATGAATGAAGTTTTATCTCTAGATTAATTTATCTAAAAAAAATAAAATCAATCATAATGAGTAATCTGCCCGGCAAAAGGTTCCTTTCTATTGACACCCTCCGTGGTTTTGATATGCTTATGATTACGGGAGCTGGTTCCTTTATTTACTTGTTGAATGGCAAAACCGATTGGCTGTGGGTTGATGCATTGGCCAAGCAGTTTGAACACCCACCATGGAA
>JAENVX010000388.1 GCA_016650355.1 Bacteroidia bacterium
ATTTGTACCACACGCTAAACTCCCTGTGGAACAGCAGCATTTTGAACAATGGCTGACGTTATTCTATGAAACTGTTGATGGATTGTTTACGGGCGAAAAAGCAACAAGAGCTAAATGGCAAGGAGAACGCATGGCGGAGATGTTCCATTCTAAAATCGAGTATTATAAAAATAATTCAGCGACACCTATACTATAGCAGTTAAAACTATGTTAAGTATGAAAATCACAGGCACACCACAAATGACCATTCTCCAGTCGGGGAAATCACTTAAAGTCTTACAAGTAACGGGACGTGAAGGAATGAGCATGCCAGAGCATTTCAGTACTATGGAAGCAGTTATCATCATTCAAAAAGGATCGGCAATTTTGGGAATGAAAGGAAACGAATATTTGTTGTTACAGGATCAATCCTTCATTATACCTGGAGGTGAAAATCATACGCTAAGTATAAAAGAACAATTCCAGGCCACTGTAATTATGGGAAATGATTCGGAAATCAAGTTTGTTAATTTTTAAACAAAGAAAAAATGGAAATAAATCAAAATCAAATTATCGGAGAGTTGGTAGCGCAAGACTACCGAACAGCATCAGTATTCAAGAAATATGGAATAGACTTCTGTTGCCAAGGCAACAGAACTATCCATGATGCATGTGAGAAGAAAAGTATGGATTCGAAAGCTGTATTAAATGATTTAGAGAAAGTCATCAAAGCACAAGGTGAAAACGCTACGGATTATAAATCTTGGCCAATAGATTTATTAGCAGATTATATTGAGAAGAAACACCACCGCTATGTTGAAGAGAAGACATTGGAAATAAAACCCTATTTGGATAAGATATGCAAAGTTCATGGAGAACGTCACCCTGAATTGTTTGAAATACAAGAACAGTTTAATGCCTCGGCAGGAGAACTAGCGACGCACATGAAAAAGGAGGAATTTATTTTATTTCCATTTGTACGAAAACTGGAAAAAGCTAAACACGATGGTTTAAAAGTAGTTGCTCCTAATTTTGGTACGGTGCTAAATCCGGTGCAAATGATGATGGAGGAGCACACTATTGAAGGTGATCGTTTTAGAAAGATTGAGGAATTAAGTGATAATTATACTCCCCCTCAGGATGGTTGCAACACGTACAGAGTTACTTATGCTTTGCTTAAGGAATTTGAACAGGATTTACATCTACATATTCATTTGGAGAATAACATCCTATTTCCAAAAGCGATTGAGTTAGAAAAGGAACTGACTAGTGAAAAATAATATTTATTATGAAACAGTAAGCGAAGCAATAAGCGACCTCGCAAAAAGAGGTTACACCATTGACTTTAAAGTTCATACCGATGACGAATGTTTAATTTGCCATAAATCCATGACTCAACTTTCTCCTGATGATTTCGACATTGATGAAACTCATCGTTTTGAAGGAAACACTGATCCCGGAGATGAAATGATTGTGTATGCTATTTCCTCTTTAAAACACCACATCAAGGGCATTGTAGTGAATGCTTATGGTATGTATGCCGATTCGGTTACGTCAAAACTGGTTAAAAAACTTCATGAGAATTTAAACCCAAAATGATCATGGAAATTGTAGATTCAATTATTGCCCATTTTAAAAAGACTGAAAGTGAAACCAAAGAAACCTATTCAACGAGATTCAAAATATGGCATCACCAAAGCTGCTTGAGGAAATGGTGGCAAGACATTCCGATTGGACTTCAGGTACGCATCCTATTGAAGAATGGGATGATGAATTCTGGAAATAACTTTATGAAAGGATGTGAATCGGAAGTTTGACATTAGCATTACTGTATTTCTGAATGGAGAGAAGCAGTCCATCATGACCTACCAAGGTGAGTATCGAAATCTAATGGCGTTACTGTATGACAAATTCTACATAGAAGATTTTGGGGAATGCAAAGGAACAGGCCGCTGTGGGACATGTCATATTAATATTTTGAACCATAGTGAAGAATTGTTAAACAAGGAAGGTAATGAAACGACTACGTTAAACAAAATGGATTTTGTGGATTCTAATAGTCGATTGGCTTGTCAGATCATGATAGATAAAAAACTCCATGGCTTGCAGATTGAAGTTGTTTAGAGTAG
>JAENVX010000389.1 GCA_016650355.1 Bacteroidia bacterium
AATAGTACTGATGCTTCGGCATGAAAAAGTCTTGATTATGCCGTTTTTTCCTTACTTTCGCCACAATTTTTAATTGAAATAAAGGAAAGCAATGGTAGACTTATTCGATAAACTAAAAATGGAAGCCGGGTCATTGGCCAAATACTCACACCTTCCTGATGATTACTTCTTTTTTCCAAAGTTGGAAGGAGAAATAGGTCCGCGAATGATGTTCAACGGACGGCAGGTATTGAACTGGAGTTTGAATAATTATCTAGGTTTAGCAAATCATCCAGAAGTTAGGAAAGCAGATACTGAAGCAACAGCAAAATATGGCCTGGCATCACCAATGGGTGCAAGGATGATGTCCGGTAACTCTGTACACCACCTAGAATTTGAAAGACAGCTTGCGGATTTTGTAAAGAAGGAAGATGTCATGTTGTTAAACTATGGCTATCAAGGTGTGGTTTCCATAATTGATGCTTTGGTAGACCGAAAGGATGTGATTGTATACGATGGAGAATCACATGCTTGCATTATCGATGGAGTTCGTTTGCATATGGGCAAGCGTTTTGTTTACCCACATAATAATATTGAGAATCTCGAAAAGCAGTTGCAACGCGCAACCAGGATTGCAAATGAAACAGGTGGTGGTATCCTTGTAATTACGGAGGGCGTTTTTGGAATGTCCGGTAACATGGGCGATTTAAAGGGGATAGTTGCTCTAAAACAGAAATACAATTTCAGGTTATTTGTTGATGATGCTCATGGTTTTGGGACCATGGGTAAAACCGGTGCTGGTGCAGGAGAGGAGCAAGGAGTCCAAGATCAGATTGATTTATACTTCTCAACTTTTGCCAAATCCATGGCCAGTATTGGTGCATTTGTAGCGGGCAGCACTAAAATATTGAAGTACTTACGGTATAGTGTGCGGTCTCAGATTTTTGCCAAAAGCCTACCTCTTCCTTTGGTGATAGGAGGTATGAAGCGGCTTGAGTTACTCCGCACCCAGCCTGAACTAAAGGCCAATCTTTGGAAGATATTTAGAGCCATGCAGAGCGGTCTGAAGGAGCGCGGATTCTATATTGGCACCACCCAATCGCCAGTTACCCCTGTAATTTTCAACGGTGGTGTAGGTGAGGCAGCCAATATGTCGATGGACTTGAGGGAAAATTATGGCATTTTCTGCTCTGTAGTGATCTATCCCGTTGTGCCTAAGGACATTATCATGTTTAGGATTATCCCCACAGCAGCCCATTCTTTGGAAGATGTAGAGGAAACTTTGACTGCCTTTTCGGCTTTGAAAGCTAAGCTGGATAGCGGTTTTTACCGCAAAGAAGAATTAGTATCAGTAACAAAGGGAATGTAAAAAAATGGGTTTCTGCCTTGTTTTTAAACGTTTTTCCTTAATTTAGCATGAGATAATTGAATTTATAAATCTAAACACCCTATAAAAATGAAAAAATTTGATGAGTTAAAAGCATTGATTGCCCAGATCGAACTCGATGCAGACAAGTTTTATAATAAAGCAAACAGCGCAGCGGGCACTCGTGTTCGTAAGGGTATGCAAGACCTTAAAAATATTGCTCAATCTATCCGTGCTGAGGTTCAAGAATTGAAGAACAAGAATCCTCAATAGCGAAATCGGACTCAAATATCAAAGGAGTGCCAATGGTGCTCCTTTTTTATTTTACAGATTTTATAAGTTTTTTAATTTTTTTCTGAAGAGGTTGGGATGCAGAGAGAAGGGGCAGTCTAACCTCATTGGAGCAAATATTCATCAATTTCAGCGCGTATTTTACACCAACAGGATTGCCCTCTTCATACATCGGGCCATTAATATCTAATAGTTTGCACTGTTCGGTTGTGGCTTTGTGGAAGTTTCCTGCCTCTGTGAACTCTTTAATCTTTTTGAAAATACTTGGAAATGCGTTGGCCAGCACGGATATCACGCCCACAGCCCCAATCGCGTATAGTGGAACAGTAAGCATATCATCTCCAGAAATTAGCATGAAGTCATTGGGTTTTTCCTTTGCGATTTTCATGCACTGTTCAAGGTTGCCCGAGGCTTCTTTAATGCCAATGATATTGCGGTGTTTAGCCAATCTCAATGTCGTTTCCGAGGTCAGGTTGGATGCAGTTCTCCCCGGAACATTGTATAAGATAATCGGAATTGGACTTTTATCGGCAATTGTCTTGAAATGCCTGTAGATTCCTTCTTGTGAAGGTTTATTATAATAGGGGCTAACCGAAAGTATGGCATCAACCCCAGTTAAATCACTTTCCTTTATGGTTGCAATAACTTCCTGTGTGCTATTACCTCCAATTCCGTATACGATTGGAAGTTTTTTTGAGTTATGCTCTTTTACAAAGGTCAACACATTCCTCTTCTCTATTTTGCTTACTGTGGCTGATTCTCCTGTTGTGCCCATTACGACATAGTAATCAGCTCCCTTCGCAGTATGTGATAATAACTTTTTAAGGCCGCGTAAATCGACCTGCGCATTTGAATCAAAAGGAGTGACCAATGCCACACCTGTGCCATAGAGTTTTTTCATTCGTATGTTATTTCAATTGTTTGGTGTATTTGTACATGTGATCAATGAGTCCTCTTGTGGTGCCCTTGCTTTCAATCATTAGCTCAAAAAAGGCAGTTTCATTTTCCGAAAATTTTCC
The DNA here is from genome assembly GCA_016650355.1 of Bacteroidia bacterium. GTDB lineage: Bacteria > Bacteroidota > Bacteroidia > Cytophagales > Cyclobacteriaceae > ELB16-189. The sequence goes on from JAENVX010000389.1 coordinate 2,656, forward strand.
GACACGGCACCTCGCTTTGCATCGGGCCAGTAAATTGAGCAACAGCGGGTTGGATTGATTGTCAACACATAAGAGATAATCAAAGGCAGTGTCAGAGAATTTTTCAGCTGTTGAAGAATTTATTGAACCCCAAAATGAGAGATCATCTATGGAAAAGAAGTCAAAAAGGAATTCATAGTTCTCCTTCTTTTTTGGAAGAAACTCAAGCACTTTCACCAGTTTACCATCCGACTCAAAATGATGAATAAGGTCTTTAATATCTAAATGCTTTTGTTTGTCTTCAACTGTAAAAATGATACCAATATTCTTTGCTTGCTTATAGGGTAAACTCGCCCTTAAACTTTTGTTTTTCTTCAACGCCAGGTCGGTGCGCCATCTCAAGAAGTTCATTTTAAACATCCCGAAATATACTGTGATTAAACAGATTTCTTAAATGTGCTGGAACCAATTTTAATTCTATGAATTAAGCATTTTATCAAAATCAGATTCTGAAATTACTTTTACGCCCAACTTCTCCGCTTTCTCCCCTTTGGATGGCCCCATATTTTCACCAGCCAGCAAGTAATCTAATTTTCCAGAAACACCCGACAGCACCCTGCCACCATTAGCAATAATAATATCCTTTAGCTGATCTCGTTCATATTTTTGAAAAGTGCCTGAGATTACGAATGACTTACTTTCTAAAATAGAGCTGACTTTTTCTGGTTCTTTTTCATCGGAGAAGAATTTGAGTCCCGCCTTTCGTAATCGCTCTATCTCTTTTCTATTTTCAGATTTAGAAAAGAAACGGACTACACTTTGTGCGATTATTTCGCCAACCTCAGGTACACCAAGAAGATCTTCATTTGTGGCTTTGGCCAGGTTGTCAATACTTTTGAAATAACGTGCAAGTTTTTCGGCCACGGTTTTCCCAACATAGCGTATGCCGATAGCGAAGAGCACTGACTCAAACGAAGTAGTCTTAGACGAATCAATTCCCTTCAAGAGATTTTTTATAGAGAGATCTTTAAACCCTTCAAGCTTTAATAAATCTTCTTTTTTAAGATCATATAAGTCAGCCGGGCTTTTCACTAATCTTAAATCGTAAAGTTGTGCAATTGTTTTTTCCCCTAATGAATCGATATTCATTGCCTTTCTCTGAATGAAGTGTTCAATTCTACCTTTGATCTGAGTAGGGCAGCCCTTATCATTAGGGCAATAATGATTTGCTTCGCCCTCAACTCTAACTAGAGCAGTACCACATTCCGGACAACGTGTGATGTATTGTATGGATTTTGACTGATTATTTCGTTTGGTTAAATCTACGGAAGTCACTTTCGGAATAATTTCTCCGCCCTTTTCAACGAAGACAGAATCACCAATTCGTAGATCAAGACGTGCTATTTCATTTGCATTGTGAAGAGACGCTCGTTTAACGGTTGTTCCTGCTAAGAGTATTGGTTCTAATTCAGCAACTGGAGTGATTGCACCAGTTCTACCAACCTGATACGTGATACCATTTAGCTTTGTGCTTAGACTTTCAGATTTATACTTATAAGCTATTGCCCATCGAGGGCTCTTGGCTGTATACCCAAGTCTTTCCTGTTGGTCAAGGCTATCAACTTTTATGACCACTCCATCGGTTTCAAGAGGCAAGTCTGTTCTACGGTTTTCCCACCAATGGATGTATTCAAGCACTTCGGTTATACTCTTGCATTTCTGATAAGTAGGAGAGACTTGAAATCCCCATGCTTCTAATTTTGAAATTGATTCTGAATGAGCTTTTGTTCCAGGAATATCTCCTAACAAATAATACAAAAAGCAATCTAACTTCCGTTTGGCAACTTCGGATGAGTCTTGCATTTTCACAGTGCCTGATGCTGTATTGCGTGCGTTGGCATATGTTTCTTCACCTATGTCTTCGCGATCTTTATTAAGTTGCTTAAAGACATTCTTGGGAAGGAAAATTTCTCCACGAACTTCAAATTCCTTTGGAATATTTTTTGATTTTATTCGTAAGGGTAAACTTTTAATCGTTTTAACGTTTGCGGTTACATCATCCCCCTTGACACCATCCCCTCGTGTGACACCCCGAACAAGTAATCCATTTTCATACGTAATGCTAATCGAAACACCATCGAATTTTAGTTCGCAGAAATACTCATAAGGTTCTCCATCAAGACCTTTAGTCACACGGCCGTCAAAATCTTTAAGTTCATCGGGAGAATATGTATTTCCAAGAGAAAGCATCGGATATCGATGCGTGACAGAAGAGAATTCTTTTGCAATGGTGCCCCCTACACGCTGTGTTGGGGAGTCAGGAAGTTTAAGTTGAGGAAATTGTTCTTCCAGTTTAATCAGGCTTTCAAGAAGTTGATCAAATTCTAAATCACTTATTTCTGAAATATGTTTTTGATAGTATAGATCATTGTGGAAATTGATTTTTTCCGAAAGTTGTTGAATGGCTTTTCTGGCTTCCGATGTGGTCATTCCTTTATTTTTAGGAAGGTAAAGATAATTTGATTTAGGATTGATGGTTATTGATTAACAAGATTTAGAATATGACAGGCAGCAACTCCAGCTGTTTCTGTGCGTAGTCGGGTAGTTCCAAGACTTACTTTTGAAAACCCAGCTTGTTCTGCGGAAAGTAATTCTTCTTTATTAAAATCACCTTCTGGGCCGATCAACACAAGATAATCCTGATTAGGTTTTGCTAATGATTTCAGATGATGCGGATTTGATTGATCCACATAGGCAATAAATTTTTGAGACGAAGATTCTTTTAAAATTTCAAGAACAGGCCCACAGTCAACTATTTCAGGCAACCAATATTGGCCTGATTGTTTCATGGCACTGATTGCAATCTTTTCAATCCGGTCCCGATTAATGGATCTCCGTTCAGAATTTTGACATACGATAAAGCTGATTTTGTCCACTCCGATCTCTACGCATTTTTCTACGAACCATTCTATGCGGTCTGTATTTTTGGTGGGAGCGATCGCTAAGTGGATGAAGAAACTTCTTTTCGGTTGAGATTTCTTTTCTTGAATTTCAAATATGCACTTTCTTGGATCTGATTTGGTAATTCTAATTTTATAAAAGTTTCCCTTTCCATCGGTGAGATCAAGAATGTCGCCATTCTTTACTCGCAGTACTTTAGCTGCATGCCGGGACTCATCTTCTGAAAGAGAAAGAGTACCGAGATCGATATTGGGTTGGTAGTGAAGCAACAGCTGTCGAAATAATGGGTGATCGTTAATCGGTCATTGACACGCTCAAAAGAGCTACTGCATTATTTAACTATTTTGTTTGTGTAAACGCTCAACAAGCTCAATGTAATCTTTCGAAGCCTGATCTTTCGAGATGCCCTTCTTCGCTGCCCATGCATCAAACTTAGCTATAGCTTTGAAGTCAAATCCTCCTGGCCTATCTCCGCTAACATCTCCATCTGTAACTTGTTTAAAGAGTGAATAGAGCTCAAGAAGATCTTCATTGGATGGGCGAGTGGTAAGTTCTTTGGATTTGGTAATGGCTGCATTAAAATCGTCTTGTAAACTCATAAAAAAAGGCTGGTTTGATTCCAGCCTTAAATATAGAAAGTAGTTCAGTAGTCTCTGACTAACTATCGCTTTTTCAATTCCACATAGGGTCGCAACGTTTGTCCAATATACAACTGACGCGGACGGCCAATAGGTTCTTTATTCTCACGTAATTCTTTCCATTGTGCAATCCATCCGGGTAATCGGCCCATGGCAAACATAACGGTAAACATATCTACGGGTATCCCCAGTGCCCTATAGATAATGCCAGAATAGAAGTCAACATTTGGATACAGCTTGCGTTCAATAAAATATGGATCGCGCAACGCAACTTCCTCAAGCTTCTGAGCGATTTCAAGAACTGGGTCATTTATTCCCAGTTTGGTCATAACATCATCAGCAGCCTTCTTAATAATTTTGGCGCGAGGATCAAAATTTTTGTAAACCCTGTGCCCGAATCCCATCAACCGGAAGCCGCTGTTTTTATCTTTTGCCTTATTGATCCACTTATCCGTATCGCCTCCATCCTTTTTGATATTCTCTAACATCACAATCACTTCTTGGTTTGCGCCTCCATGGAGGGGCCCCCACAGCGCGTTGATGCCGGCTGAAATAGATGAGTAGATACTGGCTTTTGAAGAGCCAACAATTCTCACTGTTGATGTTGAGCAGTTTTGTTCATGATCAGCATGCAGAATCAATAATTTATCCAGGGCATCAGCTATCACGGGATCGACATCATATTCCGCTGCAGGATGTGCAAACAACATTTTAAGGAAGCGCGAAGAATATTCGAGTGAATTGTCTGGGTAATTGACGGGATGGCCTATCACATTTTTGTAAGACCAGGCCGCGAAGGTTGGCATCTTAGCAAGTGATCTTATAATGCTTAGATATACCCCTTCTGATGATCTATTAGGATCAAGTGACTCTGGATAAAAAGCGGTTTGTGAGCAGAAGAGAGATGCCAGCACCCCCATTGGATGTGCAGAGGATGGAAATCCGTCAAGTATCTTCTTAATATCTTCATGTACGAGTGTATGCGTCTTGATATCATTTGAGAACTTGGTCAATTGCTCTTGCGTAGGAAGTTCACCATAGATCAGCAGATAAGACACCTCGAGAAAAGTCGATTTTGCTGCAAGGTCTTCGATAGAATATCCCCGGTAACGTAGTATGCCCTTGTCACCATCCAAGAATGTAATAGCACTTTTGGTAGCTCCTGTATTTTTATAACCAAAATCAAGAGTCGTAACTCCTGCCGTCTCAAGTAAGTTACCAATATCAATTGCCTTTTCCCCTTCGGTGCCTTCAATAATTGGAAGCATGTATGACTTTCCGTCAATAATAAGTTCTGCAGTCTTTGACATAATTTTAATAAATAGGTTGCCCTAAAATAAGGCTAACTGTTGGTAGATAAAAACGATCACTTAATTTATTCAGCCATTTTATCGATCAATTGTTGCCTAAGATCATGGGCAGGCCATCTTTACCCGATCCAATGATGACCACTTTGCTATTGGGAGATTTCGCCAATTCCAAGGTAGCTTCTATACCTCTCATTTTCAATAATTTGTCGCTAAGACTATTGTTAATGATGTTGTTTGCTCGGCTCTCACCTTCAGCAGCGATTCGCTTCCGCTCTGCTTCACTTTTTTCTTTGTCCAGCCGATATTGATAGGCGAGGGACTCTTGTTGCTGCTGAAGTTTGTTTTCTATGGCTGACTTAATTTGTTCGGGTAAGTTAATTGAACGAATCAAAACAGCCGTTGTATTGATGTTATTGATTTGCAGAATTCTCTCAGTTTCGCCTGTAATAGCAGTTTCAACTTCTGCCCGCTTCGTGGAATAAATTTCTTCTGCAGTATAACGGCCCATTACCTGACGCACTGTAGACCTAACTTCAGGGATGATCAAAACCGTGACGTAGTTCCTCGTAAATTTTTCGTGAATGTATCCAATTTTGCCTGGGACTGGGAAAAATCGAACTGTTATGTCCACATGAATTGACAAACCGTTTTTATCCAATACATCCATGTTCTCATCAGAAGAGACTTCGTTAACTGTATACGCATACACATCATTCCAAGGCGCCTTCATATGAATTCCAGGCTCCACCACGTGATCCTTATCTAATCCCTGTCCAAAAGGATAAAAAACAATGGCGCGCTCCGTAGCTGAAATAGTATAAAACAGGCTTGATGACAGCGTCATCAGTACAATAAAGGCAATAATGCCAACGATAATAATTGGTAGTCTACGGTTGTTCATAATATGATGGATTAGTTAATTGGCACAAGTTAATTCAATTTTCCCTCTTCCGCGCGTGGAAGGCCAAGCAGTTTTCCAATAATCAACATTCCGTACAGGCCACCCCACACCGCTTCGAGGATGCTGATATTGCGTATTAGCCTTGAAGGATGGAGATCGGAGTCAACTCCTCCTAAAATACTAAAGCTATACGTCACACATTCGGCATAATTAGGTAGCCCTAATTCGATGTCAACTCCTAAGCTCCCTGGCTTCGCAATGGTAATTAAATCATAGAGACTTCCAAAGGAAATGCCAATCATCAAAAACACACATGCCGCTCCCCATAATTTATCGGGTGTCATATGACTCCCAGAGAACAAGTCACGGATGGCAAAGCTGATGACTGTAACTTCTATGGGAAAGAGCACCCCATGAAGTATCAATAAATACACTTGGCGATTGGGCATTTCAATAACTTGAAAATATGGAAATTCGACAAGGATACCCATGATCATTATTCCGCTCAAGACCAGTAATATAAAAGTTATGAGCGTTCGGTTGGTCGTAAAATTTCTAAGTAAATCCCATTGTAAGATGGCATAGGTGGCACCAAAAAATGAAAAAATAGTAATAATCAGTTTCGACTCACTGCTATTCGAATCGAGCAGCAACTGTTCGGATAGAATAAGGCCAACAGATACAATGATCACCTGTATGATTACAATATTTCTATAGTCTTTAGTTTTTTCACGCTGTAATTCGGATTTCGAAAGCAGATTTTTGAGACTGAAGTTGGTCATAACAAATGTGGGAGAAATTTTCTGTCTGTTAATGGCGTTAAAGTAAGCTAATAAGTTCATTGCTATTCTTGAAAAATAAAAGTCGATCCCGATTCCCGAAAAAGTATCGGGAATCGGGATCGACTTGAATCAAATGTAAGATCGACTTACATCGCGGAACCCATTCCACCGCCTGATCCTGAGCTAGAATCAGATGGAGTAGCCTGTGGCGTAGGAACTGCAACTGGAGTTGGTGCAACCGGAGCTGGTGGCGGTGTGACAATGATTCTTGGTTTGACAACCGCTGGCTTTTTAGCCGCTTTTTTTACTGCCTTTTTCACCGCTTTCTTTGCTGGTCTCACAGCTTTTTTAGTGGCTTTTCTAACGACCTTTTTTGCTGCCTTTCTCTTTTTTGCGCTTTTCTTGGGTGCTTTTTTAGCTGCCCTTGCTTTTCCTTTTTTAGCAGCTTTTTTCGCTACTTTTTTCTTTGCTTTCTTTGCCATTGCATTAACGTTTATATGGTTTTTTACATTTTGGTTTTAGTCATCCACACGAACAAAAGGGAATGACTGATAAATTTATAACAAGTTGTTATGTTCCGTATCATAAAGCATCAAAATTATTTATTGCCGTATTAGTAAGCATTATTGGTTTTCATATAATTAGCAGCCGTTTAGTAAATCTAAGAGCTGCAATGCCTGTGGCTCCATTTTTAACTGAGTTGAAATCTCATTAAAAACTGCGTTTGGGAATGAAATAAAGAATAAATTGTGCTTTATTGACTCTTTAAGATAATGAATAAATCCCTACTCACTTTGATTCTGCTTGCTATGTCTGCTGTTGGTTATGCGCAAACTTCAATACCACTCTATCCGGATAAAATACCTAATAGCAAAGAAGCGCCAGACGAGGAAGTATCAGAACAGACAGACGGAATAATGCGTATCAGCAAAATTTCGAAACCTACACTCAGTATTTTTTTACCATCTAAGGATAAGGCCAACGGCACCGCTGTGGTCATTTGTCCTGGCGGTGGATACCGGATTAATGCCTTTAGCCATGAGGGGACAGACGTTGCCAGAAGGTTTAATGAGATGGGAGTAGCTGCCTTTGTGGTAAAATATAGAATCCCCAACGATGCGACCATGGAGAATCGTGAGATCGGGCCATTGCAAGATGCTCAACAGGCAATCAAAATGGTGCGGCAACGTGCTAAAGAATGGAATGTAAACGCCAACCGAATTGGTATCATGGGATTTTCTGCAGGTGGACATTTAGCCTCAACCGCTGGTACGCATTTTAATAACGTTGTAATTCCAAATGCTGACAACATCAGCTTGCGTCCGGACTTCATGATATTGATATACCC
>JAENVX010000390.1 GCA_016650355.1 Bacteroidia bacterium
GCATTTCCTTTTTCATCAAATTCTGTGTGAAGAGGTCCCAGTCCAGGCTTCTTTACTTCACCGTGCAATGCTGATTCGTATTTTATAACAGGGATTCCAGCAAAATCACCTTCGTAGTCTTTGTTAGCAATAGCAGTCTGTATTTTCCCAAAAGAGAATACGGGCATCATCGCAGCAAGTTTACCGCTCCCAACGATGTATTCACCCGATGGATCAACATCGCAACCGTGAGGTGATTTTGGACACGGAATGAAGTAAACAATATCTGGAAACTCCGATACATCCAACACGGTAACCTCTTGTTCCATTGTAGAAGTCGCAGTATGTGTTACATCACTATAGGTATTGTGCGCATACTTTGCTTTTTCAATTTTTCCTTTTCCCTGAGCGATATATTCCTCCGCCTTCTTCCAATTGACAGCCATTATAAAATCTTTATCTTTTTGAGAAGCATTTACTTCCAGCAAGGTGTACGCTTGCTCTGTGTTGTAGCAAGAGAAGAAAAACCAACCATGTGAAGGTCCTTTGCCCGCGCGGCTCAAGTCATAATTAAACCCAGGTGTGCGTAATTGAAAAGCAATATTCATTCTTCCACTGGTTGGATCTACTTTAATAAAACTAATGGAACCTTTAAAATTCTCTTTGTAAGAACTAATAGGAACATCTTTGTTTCCCATCGGAATGCTAAAGCGGGTACCTGCTACCAGATACTCAGTGTTTTCAGTGATAAAAGGTGATGAGTGATTGCCACCACTATTTGGTATCTCTAGTATTTCTTCGGTTCTGAAAGTTTTTAAACTAACCCGGGCAACGCGTGGTGTGTTGTTACCATTTCCAAAAGCCCAACGACCATCATGTTCGCCTTTAGTAGTTGACAAAGCAATGTGATGCAAGTCATCCCATGGTACAAAGCCATGCGATGTATTTAGCATAGGCTTGGTCTCCTCGCTATATCCATATCCGCTTTCTGGAAATACAGAAAAAACCGGCAGAATTTTAAAAAGTCTGCCTGAGGGGATACCGTAAATAGCCATCTGGCCATTAAAGCCTCCTGATACAATGTTGTAAAACTCATCGTATTTACCAGGCGCTACATATGTTCTAGATGCCGCATCTCCAATGACAGCAGCTTGTGGCCCTTTGGGTTTGCAACTGTTAAGCGTAAAAGTTGTCACAACTACTAAGAGCAGAACAAGCGATTTTATTATTGTTTTCATTTTATTAATAGGTTATTATTATTCCATTTAATTTGCCTTATTCTATTGAAGTACTGTTATTTTTCCCCATCATTTTGCCTCATAAACTCAAGTACATCACGGGCATCACCAATCGACATATTTTGATTGGGCATGCGCATTAAGCATAATTCTAAAAGTTTTTGTGCTTCCGGATCTTTTTCTAACATCACATCCACATTCGTGATCATATTCATAATCCATTCAGGCTTTCTATTCTTAGTGACATCCTTCCAGCCTGGTCCGACAATTCGTTGATCGGTGAGCTTGTGACAAGCACCACATTTCATCTCATAGATTGCAAGCCCTCTTCCTACACGATCAAGCTCAAGTGGTGTTTTCAACGTCACATTTTTAACAGCACCAAGTCCTTTGGTAGGATCACTTATAATATCCTCGACAGCAGATTTGGTAGAAGATTGATCCGGATACTCTTCTCCGTTCTGTGGTTTATCAGGCGCACATGAAAACAATAACGCTGTGATGGTAAAAATAAATAGGTATTTCATAGTTTTTGGTTTATCAGAATTTACAATGTTATTTTTCGCCCGACTAATTGAAGCTTTCCATCTCCCTCCATTTTTTTTACTGTTCTAATCACAGTCTCTACACGCAAACCACTCATGTCGGCAATTTGCTGCCTTGTGTAAGGTACGACATAGGTATGATTCATCCTTGTCATAGCCTTTCCTATTACGTCAGTTTCATTTGAATTGTCTTTCAAATATTTCAACAGACTCATAATCCTATGTTCGGGATCATAAAATGAAATCTCTGAAAGAATCATGGACTTATACTTCAATCGTTGGCATAAAATCTGGTCGAGCTGAAGATGAATTTCAAAATTTTCCTCCAACAACCGCAGAAAGTTTTCTTTGCTGAGCTTGATTATCACTGATGGCTCTAATGCCATAGCGGTGCTGGGGTAGGGAAAAGAACAAAACAAAGCTGGTTCACCAAAACTATCATTTGATTTAAAAATTCCTTGTATAAATTCTTGACCATCGGCACTATTTGTAATCATTTTAATGGAGCCTTCCAGTACCTGGAAGTAGTTTTGTGCCTCTTCAGTCTCCCTAAAAATTACATTCTCTTTTGCAAGTGATATCTCCTTAGCTCCATACTTTTTAAGAACATCCCTGTCAATCATAATTTCATTTTTTGATGGTTCAAACCTACTGGTGTGCCACTTGGAAAAACATGACTTCCGTCAGTCCCAAGGCTGATTTCAGGCCTAAAATCCTCTACCAAGTGATTCCAGTGCTTATTTTATCCATAAATCATGGTGGATAGGTTATAAAATCAAAAATGAAGACCCGGCATTCTCCATTTTATGATCCGAATCATATAAATGCAAAATGTTCCGCCATTTATGACGGTACCTGAGGATCAATCAAATTGCTTTCAGAATCGATTTTTTTCTGCTTATCCTCATACAACATTCTCACCGATGGCCCGTATGTGTCGTCATACTGACCGCTCTTTACATTCCATATAAAAGCACCGAGGAAAATAAGCGCTATCGAAAGTGAAATGGAGATTAATAGGATGATGATAAGCATAGAATCAATTTTTTGGATCAGACAAAACAGAGAGCTTCCTTGATGAAACTACATTTACTGCCAAGGTGCTGAAGCCAACAACACTAATGCTGCTAATCGGCATTAGGATGGCGGCTACCAAAGGAGTAAGGTGACCTGACATTGCAAAGCTCAATGCAACGAAATTGTAGAAAAATGAAATACCAAATGCTACTCTAAGAATAGTGGTTGCCTTTTTTGCAAGCAAAATAAAAGTATCAAGTCGTTTTAGATTTTCTCCTGTCAGAATTGCATCACATGCCGGAGTAAAAATGCTTGTGTCATCTGCTACAGCAATTCCGACATCACTTTGTTTTAGTGCGCCCGAATCGTTGAGCCCATCCCCAATCATCATTACTTTCATTTTCTGTTTTTGAAGATCAGAAATGTAAGTGAGTTTTTGGTGTGGACTTTGATTAAAAAATAAAGGAGCGTTGGCAGGGAACAATTCAGCCATGCGCTTTTTATCACCCTCATGATCTCCCGATAATAATGACACAAAACTGCCATTCAATCTTTGTAGTAAACTTGGAAGTTCTTTACGGAGGGAAGCTCCAATCTGAAAATACCCTTTTATCTCTCCATTAATTTCTACAAAAACTTTAGTGCCCTGATCAGAGGACACACCTAGAACTGAAAGATAACCAGGTGAACCTATCCGAATTTTCATGCCCTTCACAATACCTTCAATACCTTTTCCAGGAATTTCCTTAAAGTCCTCAGCACTATCCTTATCGTTGCCTACAATACTTTTTGAAATCAGAATACTCAACGGGTGTGATGATGCTGCCGTCATCACCTTAATTGCAGCGAATTCTCCTGACTTTAGTGACCCCATAAATTTTACTTCTTCTGATCCTCGGGTTATCGTTCCCGTTTTATCGAAAACGAATGCTGTGATGGAGGAAAGTCTTTCAATTACATCTGCGTTTTTCAAATAGAATCCATACTTGCCAAATACACGCAACATGCTGCCATACGTAAAGGGTGCGGCTAAAGCAAGAGCGCACGGGCAAGCTACCATTAACACAGCCGTTAGGATGAGCCACATGCGCGAAGGATCCACAACATACCAATACATTGCAGTGATTAGTGCTAAACCCAACACTATCCAGGTAAACTTTCGCGCTACATTGTCTATTGTTTTTTTATGAACACTCTCCCCCGCCTTTGCAAACGCAACATTATTCCAAAGACTTGTGAGATGACTTTGAGAAGTTTCTTTTTCAACAACAAGTATGATGGGGCTACCTACTAGTCTGCCACCTGCATAAATCAAATCGCCAGGCTCTACTTTTACTGGCTTAGATTCACCGGTAACGAAACTATAGTCGATAAAAGCATCTTTGGTTAACAGTAGACAATCAGCAGGAACAACTTCCATGTTGCGAACTCTGATCTCATCGCCCTTTTGTAATTCGTAGACAAGCGTAGCTTTCCACTCGTCACCCACTTTTTTTTGTGCCGACAAAGGAAAAAAAGATTTGTAATCTCGTTCAAAAGAAAGACTCTCATACGTCTTGCTCTGAAACCATCGGCCAATTAATAAGAAGAAAACTAATCCGGATAATGAATCTAAATAGCCAGGACCCGTATTTGAAACTATATCATTGGCACTCCGGGCAAAGAGGGCTAGTAGCCCTAATGCAATAGGTACATCAATGTTAATCTGCCTTTGCCGAAAACTTTTCCATGCGGCCAAAAAATATTCCTGACCACTATACAAAATTACAGGCACTGCCAGTGATAAATTTAGAAAAGAAAATACTTTGCGTAAAGTATCGTCTGCCACATCCAAACCAAGGTATTCTGGAAAGCTGAGCAACATAATATTTCCAAAGCAAAATCCCGCGATCGCCAATTTAGTAATCAGGCTTTTGCTCGTGTTGGGTTGCTCTACGCCTCCAGCCAAACTTATTTGCGGTGCATAGCCAAGGGAAGTCATCAGTTGGGCAAGCGCACTCAACTCCATCACTTGGGGATCAAAGTCAACGGAAACGGTTTTTTTACTAAAGTTTACTTCCGATTTAAGAATTGCTTTATTCAACTTTTGTAAATTCTCCAGCAACCATATACATGAAATGCAATGAATTGATGGAACTAAAAATTTCACCTTTGAATAACCGGACGAATCAAATTCCAGAATCTTTTTACGGATTGAAGGTTCATTTAAAAATGCATATGCTTTGTCTGACACATAACGAAGCGATACACCCGGTGAAGTTTCAAAAGAATAATAATCGCAAAGATTATTATCATTTAATATCTCATAAACGGTTTTGCAGCCAAAGCAACAAAAATTCTTTTCCTCAGCAACATTCAACTCATCGTCACAAGCCTGACCACAATGATAGCATAAGTGCTCAGTTCCCGCATTTACTTGAGTTGTTGCAATCATCCCTTTAGAAACAATAAGTGTGCACAAGAACTTTCAATTTCAAATCACGTATTGACATGCACAGGAATGACGAATACATATCCTAATTACTAATCCCGAAGGTCTGGCCAAGTGTATCACTTCTTACAAAAAATGAATTCAGGCTAATCAAATTAATTTTACTTTTCCACGCACGTCCAAATTGGGCAATCAATATGATTCACAATATCCTCCGCAACGCTTCCGCTGAAAAAATGGCTTAGGCCTCTTCGTCCGTGCGTGGCCATAGCCACCATGTCAGCACCAACTTCATGAACAAAATCTGTTACACCCGTCTCCTGGTCTGTTGCATTATATACATTAAGCGTAAAATCCTTAAGTAAAAATCGTTTTGCAAAATCAGCCAGCTTCTTTCGCGTAATGCTATCCTTTCTAAAACTCGCAGGAGTATTTATATAAATCATGTGCAACTTGGCTTTAAAGAAAGCTTGCAATTCCTTCACTTTTAGTATTAGCTCATCTTGAACCACACTATCCTCAAGTGTGTTGGGGAAAACAATATTCTTAATAGACGATGCTTTTATAGATTTTTTTACCGCGATGACTGGTACAGGAGAAAAGCGTACAATTTTCTCTGTGTTGGAACCTACAAAAAATTCCTTGAAGCCTGTAGCTCCTTTTGTGCCCATCACCAAAAGGTCAATTTTTTTTTCAGTTGTGAACTTCCGAATAACATGAGAGGTTGGACCATACTGTACGAATGACCTTACTTTGGGCCCTTCCTTTGCCCACTTTGCAATCATCTTAGAAAAGTTCTTTTCTGCGCTGGCTTTCATGTCTTTCAAAAAAGCCTCTTCAAAGGAAAGTGTTGGCATGAGCACGGTATCGTGCATCACTGGTATTTCAATAATGTTCAGCAACAAGACTTCACCATCGCTTTGATTGGCTATTTCAACAGCGAATTTGAAGGCTTGCACAGCCGAATCAGAAAAGTCGCACGGAACAAGAATCTTTTTCATAACACATTGGATTATGAACAAAACTAACAATCATACTTCCTGGCAGAGGTGAGGGTGATCAATATTAAAACTGATTTTTGTCAGTGTCCCGATTCGTGGTTTTACTGATGGCAATATTGTTACTACCGTTATTACAATTCACTTTAAAAAAATTCATCTCGTGAGTAATTAATTCTATCTTTTGGAGTAGCTTCGTCAACAATCAGGCATCTGAATCAATATAAAATGAAGGTCGTTATGGAGAGTAAAGTCGATGTTATTTCAGTTTTAACATGCCCCCATTGTGGTTTCAAAAAAGAAGAAACAATGCCCATTAACGCTTGTCAATACTTCTACGAATGCGAAAGTTGTAAAGCATTACTAAAGCCAAAGGAAGGAGACTGTTGTGTATTTTGCTCTTTCGGCAATGTAAAATGCCCGCCACAACAATTAAACGTGTCATGTTGTAATTGACAATTGTAGCAAATGGAACTTGTGATCAGTGCATTCGAGCACATCACCGTGCAGATTTCCCTAATAATATACCAAGAGCTATGAAAAATTACACTACTTTTTTCGCATAAATATTTTAGTAATCATTCCTGCTTGATCCAAACCGGCTGAACTAGATTCAATTTGATATCCCTCATCAACAAGTTTGTTAATTGCCGTCAGAACAGTAGTGCCAGCGTCATCATGATGTTCTCTATCCATGCCCTTGAAAGGAATGAACTCTCGTTTATCGTTCCCATAATGAATATGAACCCCTTTATCGGGATAATTTGGGATCTCGTAGATTTCTAATAAGATATAAGGCTGACTGCTAGCTACTTTCTCTCCGTTAGAATTGAACGCCATTAACGAAAGAAACGCTGCCACTGCAAGACACGCAAAAGTAAAAACGGTAAACTTTGTCATGGTCATAATTGGTTAGGTGTTTGGACGAAAATTGCTTAAGTAAATTACATTTATTCGGTGACTTATACTCATTTTGCTTACAAAACACGTTGTGCTGATTTCGCCAGTTGATAATTACGAATACTGAAATAAAATAATGGTTAGAAAAGAGTATAATTAATCTCAATTTATTCCTAAGTCATTAGGTCTAAAAAAATCCAACAGATAATCGTAGTTTATTATATCTACTTTTTTTGACTTGACCGAAAATTATCCGGAGTCAATCCTACATATTTTTTGAAAAATCTTCCAAAATATGAGTTGTCCTGAAAGTTTAACTTAAATGCAATTTCTGAAACCGATAAGTTTGTGTGAGTTAAAAGCCTTTTTGCTTCCAATAAAATCCGTTGACGAATAAGTTCACCTACTGACTTTCCTGATTTTTTCTTGCACAGGGTGTTAAGGTAGTTTGCCGTAACATTCATCTTTTCAGCATACTGCTTAGGCATTTTTAATTCCAAATAATTTTCTTCAATCAATTCTTGAAGTTTAAACAGGAAGTCATGACTAAAAACTACTTTCTTTCTTTGTGTACCCAGACTCAGGCGTGTTGCACGCACCATCAATAAACTAATTGAATAAAAAATGGTGTCTCGGGAATATTCGTCATTCCTTAATACCTCCTCTTCTATTCTGAGAAATTCCTCATTCCATACGTTCAATTCTTCAGCCATTAAATCAAAATGTGTTGGCAAGTGAGGTCGAAACAAGGGCCACTCCGACATCATTTTTCTACCCTTTGCGAGAGCCATAAAACTATCAGTGAACAACACCACAAAACCCCTTACTTTGTTTAGTTCAACCCATGCATGCACCTGTCCAGGCGCAATGAGGAACAATCGACCAGAGATTAAATCATGGCGTTGGAAATCAATATCATGACTGCCCTCTCCACTTGTCACTAAAATAAAAGTATAAAAATCATGACGATGCGATACCCTTAAATGATCAATATCTTCCGCGAAATACTCAAATCTAAAAAAATCAAAGTCCTTGACTTTAGAATCAGTCGACTTGAGCGATTCAATTGAGTAGGCTGGAATATTTTTCTCCATAGCGACACAAGATAAGTAAAGAGTGCCATATCAGGCTTTAATTGCACCATACAAAAGATTAAATAGAACATATTTTTGCATGTAAGTTTTCTACATGAATGTAGACCAGCGTAAATAGTCACATGCCGGTATATGTCTTAGGAACTATGAATTTATATATTTGTGGTCCTAACATTCCTTTAACTTTTAATAATTCAATTACTTATACTAAACATTTTTCCATGGAGGAACTCTTAAACTATACATACTTTAACAACGCAATACAGAACTATCTGGTAACCACCGGATACATAGCAGCCGGCATATTGGTTATTCGCCTGTTCAGAAACATCATCTTAAAACGACTACGCCTCTGGGCAGAAAAAACGGAAACAACATTTGATGACTTAGTTATAAACGGTGTGGAGCGTTTTATGCTGCCCATTTTTAATTTTGGAGTCATCTACTATGCAATCCAATATTTAACCATTTCCATTGAAGTTGAAAAAATTATCCGCAACGCAACGGCTGTAATTCTTACTTATTATGCTGTTCGGGTATTGGCGAGTACTTTTCAACTTATGCTCAGGTCATTCGTACTTAAGCAAGATAACGGAGAGGAAAAAATTAAACAGCTTGGAGGCATTTCCATTATTATCAACATTATCATCTGGGGCATGGGGCTGGTATTTCTCATCGATAATCTTGGTTACAATGTTACGGCTATCATAACGGGACTTGGCATTGGCGGTATA
>JAENVX010000391.1 GCA_016650355.1 Bacteroidia bacterium
TAGAAAAAGACATTGTCAAGTCCTGGTAGGGGATCAAATCCACCGGAAGAGTTTTGTTGAGTAACGAGATAATCATTCACCATCTTACGATTGCTTGTTCTAAAACCTGTTTCAAATTTTCCGTCTTTAAAAATAGGCTTGGTGTAGTCCACCTGAAAGAGTAATTGCTTTTCACTTTCGGTATTGGGTGCTTTCTGTACTATTGCCTTCGAAACATCTTCTGTTCCTTCGGGTGAATATGTGTGCTGAGTATAGGTTTGGTCAGAACTTTCCCAGTTATCTAGGTATTTTACTTCTGTCAATAGCTCATGGCCTTTTCCTTCAAATAGCTTTTTATAGATTAGAGAATATTCTGAGTTAGGTTCAATTTCATCTTCAACCTGCTGCCGGGTTGTGTAACTCACAAGATTGTCCGTTGAATTCAGATAATCTTTGTAAACGATATCAGTAATACGGTTCACATCAAACCTGCGAAACAGATAAGCAGCTGTGAGTATGTTTTTGTCATTAAAGAAGTAATCGAGGCCCCCACGTATGTTATTGGTTAATCCCTTTACGTTCGATGTATTAGTCTGCACCAGAATAAAAGTAGTGTCTTGTCCATACACTTCCTGGTAAAGTGCACCCCTGCCTGGCTGGTTGCGATAGGCTAATCCATAATTGATGAAAAAATTAACCTTCTTGTGCCGATAATTAAAATTGGCAGCCAATCCGTAATTGTCAGGGTATCCGGTGATGACATCAATAGATCCGTTAAAGCCCTGAGTTTTATCTTTTTTCAATACAATATTAATGATGCCACCTGAACCTTCTGCCTCATAGCGTGCCGAAGGATTTGTGACAACTTCAACCCGCTCAATCATACTGGCGGGAAGTTGCTGCAATCCACTGCCTCCTTTAAAACTTACCAATCCGGAAGGCTTTCCATCCACCAATATTCTTACATTATCACTTCCTCTGAGTTTTATACCACCTTCTGCATCGACTGCCACGGAGGGTATATTCATCAATACGTCTGAAGCAGTTCCTCCGCTGTTGGCCAGATCTTTTCCTACATTGAAAATTTTCTTATCCAGGGATAGTTCCATTGAACTTTTTTCGGCCTGCACCACAACCTCTTCCAAAACATCTACTGTTTGCCCAAGTTTTACAGTTCCAAAATCATGAACGGGTTTGTCCTTTGACACTTCAAACTCCTGACTCTTGAAGGTACGGAAGCCGACAAAGTTGAACTCCGCATAGAATTTACCGTAGGGTACCGCAATTGAAAAATCCCCATTGTCACCGGAGATATTTCCGTTAACTAATTTCTTTTCGATAGCGGAGTAAATGGCAATGCTGGTATAGCCCATTGGTGTAGCAGAAAGGGAATCGAGCACTCTACCTTTTACTACTGCTTTACTCTGTGCGCATGCCGGAATGCTTGTAGCAATCACCATCACACACGAAAAAAATATCTTGGTAATATTTAATAACATTTATTGATAGAGGAAAAGAAATTGAACATAAACTAATATCATTATTCAGCAGGAGGAGGAGACCTTCTTTTCATGACCAAACTGTCTGGAGGATATTGATTTTTAAGTGAATTCATCTGGCCACCTGCCCAATCTATAATGATTTTTCTTTCCGCATCGGTAAGATTTGCTCCCTCGTGCAGACCTAACCATGTGTATGAAGGTAAGGGCATCTCGCCTTCCTTAACCATCTCGATCACTTCTTCAAACTTGTGATTTTGCACTGCAATCGGCATCTTGTTAAAAGTGGAGAAGTTCAGATGTTTTTTACCGTCTGTTACATGATAATTGAGCCACCATCCAATCGGTTGAACTTCCGTGTACCAGGGATAGTTTGTTTTATTACTATGGCAATCGTTGCAGGCCGATTCAAGAATAGATTTTAATGGTGCACTGACTGGATAAGTATTGGAGATATCATTTGTACGGTCATTAGTAACGTTCCTATCTGGACGGACAAATTGAATCAATATCAACAGCCCAGAAACAACGAGTATAATTTTCTTCTTCATAATGGGTTTAAGTTAAACTGTTTATTGCGAAGGTATCTCATTTTGGGTGCCTTGGCCAAGGCATTTAGTACGGAAAAATAAAAAAAGGTTGTTCGTGAATCATTTAATCCTTATTGAATTCTCCTGTAGCTCGAAGTTGTACTTCATTGCTTACCATCAGTTCCGGAAGGTTGGCACCTACTCCAAAATCTTTTCGGTTGATTGTGCAGGTAGCTTTGACTCCAATAGCTGGTTTGTTCGTGCGAGGATGTGGCTGAGGGCCAACGATTGTAACTTCCATAGTGATTGGTTTGCTTACTCCTTTGATAGTAAGATCACCGTTTAGTATGTATTTATTTCCTTCCACTTTTTTGAAGGAAGTACTTTTGAAAGTTAGGGTTGTAAATTTTTCGACATCAAAAAAGCCTGCACCTTTTAGATCTTTGTCACGCATCTCGTTTTCAGAGTTGATGCTGCTTGTTTCTGCTGTAAGTTCGAAAACGGCATCTGAGAAATCATCTTTAGCGGAAGTAAGTTTGGCATTAAAAGTTTTGAAATAACCATCTACTTCTGAAATCATATGATGCGTTACGGTGAACCCAATTTTGGAGTGGCCTTTGTCTAAAGACCAGCTTTGTGCGAATGATGAAACTGAAATCATTGCCGCGAAAAGGGAAATACTTACTTTTTTCATGGTGTTAAAGTTTTGTTTTAAATTAGTTTGATTGTTCTAAATACTCAAGGGAATCATTTTAATTGTATAAGGAATTAGACCATTCCGTAGTTTGAATCGATGGATTTTGATTTTTTATTTTGGAGTATATGAAGCGTACTTCACCGCGGCCTCGAGAATCTGCTCGGTAATGACCAGTTCTTTTTCATTTCGTGGAGAATAAATCATTAAATACGTTTTAGCAGCTCTGCCTTGTCCCGCTAAA
>JAENVX010000392.1 GCA_016650355.1 Bacteroidia bacterium
CAACTTTCCAAACCTGCTTTAAAGATAATGCCCAAACTGGCCGCTAAATATGGCTATTTCGCCCTGATGGCAGTTTTACCTTGATAAATGAATTGGAATCTGGGGTAGATAATGAATAGTCTTTCAACACAAATGATCAAAACTAAGGGACTATGAATTTCTGAGCTGAGCTTTTGCCATTAATAGTAAATCGAGCAATATAAATCCCCGGGGCTAACCCTGGTAAAGCGAACGAATAAACTTGGTTGGCTGGAATAAAATAGGATTTAGAAACCGGTTGCCCCAAAATGGAAAAGAACTCGACCAATACATTGCGATCGGGCTTTATAAAAAGCTCCCTTGTACCAGATAGGGGATTGGGATAAAGAAGTACAAGGAGATCTGGGGGTAATTCTTTTCCTTCATCATTTTTTAATATGTAAATCCCTCCTGTCGAATTACCGACAACAATGGCGGGTTTGTCGGCATTAAATAGATTAATTACCGCTGGCTGAGCCCTGCCACCAAGGTTCTTAGTGGAATAAACTTTGAGTAAGGGGTTGAAGATTACATCCGTTGTAGCTACTGGTGCAGGGTTGTTTGAGTGGATATCACCATAAATTGCAATGGTTCCTTTTTGATTACCAATAACCAAATCGTCCCGGCCATCTGCGTCAAGATCGGCAATTGAACAAAATGGATTTTGTCTGCTTGTGCTGGCGCCTAACCCAAGGAAACTTCCATTTTCAAGTATAAATTTGTTTGAGCCAGCTGGTCCAGTATTTTTCCAATATTCGATTGCACCAGTGGAAGTACCAAGTAATATGTCAGGTAGGCCATCCTGGTTAATGTCATTAATTAAAATATTTTCTGCCTGGCCAAGGTTAAAAATAATTTGAGTTACAAACTGGGATGAAACGGACACGCCCTTGTCGGTTTGATTTGGTAGAAAAAAAAGTGAGGTAGTTCCTTTTCTTAAATCGGTTGCCGTCATAACCAGGTCAAGACGGCCATCCGCGTCCATGTCAGCAAACTGGGGTTTAAGGTTAAATGATCCTAAAGATGAGAGGCCAACGTAGTCTTTTGTGATTAATCTAAAAGCAGGACTGGAAGGAGTTCCAATATTTTCATATTGATAAACTGTGCCGATGAAATCGATCCCGACATAAACGCCAATGAACATATCGAGATCTCCATCAGCATCATAATCTGCGAAAGCGGGTGTTGCATAGTCACCAACATCGATCATTTCTCCTTGTAGAAAATTACTTTGTGAGAAATTAAATGCTGGATTTTGGGAGGTACCTGTGTTGGTATAAAGAAATATCGAATTTTGAAAATTACCGGCACTCGAATATGTTCTGGGATATATATTTGGCGAGGCCAGCAGGTCGGCTTTGCCATCAAAATTGACATCTTCTAAAAAAGGTGCCGGAAAGATGAACATCGTAATTGGTGCAACTGAAGGAAAAGCTGTAGCGCTTGTCATCGAGGCGAACTCTTTGTCACCCTTGTTTTCCAATAAGTAAACGCGACCACACGTTTCTTCAGAGAAAAGAATCTCCCTATCTCCGTCATTATCCATATCAAACGTTAATAAGGTTTTCCCACCGGTATGCTCTGTGCGGCCACCACCTAATTGGGCACAGGTTTTACCAAAGGCAAATTTGCCGCAAGAACATTCTTCAAAATCTCCAAAGTTTTGTGTTACGCGCACCAGCTGCATAGAGTCGCAGCGGCCAGTACGCTCCATGCTTAAGTTCTTGTGGTATTCAACAGTGCCTGATCCAACAAACTTTACATTGAGAACATCTAAATCACCATCGCCATCGATATCGTCTATCGCGGGAATGTCGGCTTCGTTCACTTTAATATTTATATTTCCACTAAAGCCTTTTGTCAACAGAGGTGAGCCGGGGTGATACGGTCGCCAAGAAAGATTATCCCCGGTTTTTGTCGTGTTCACAAAAACGAGAATGCCAAACGGATCGCTTGTGAATAAATCTTTTAAGCCATCACAATTGAAGTCGCGAAGTAACATCCACTGATTGACTTCGGAGGGAAAGAGTGATTCATATTCCGGATAGTACTCCCACTTATTATTCTGATTGAGAAATGTAAAGATTTTTGATGCCCCTCGGTCGTAGACAACCAGATCTAATTTACTGTCCCCGTTCAAATCTAAGGTATTCATTTGGGCCGCATTGAGTCCGCCTGCCCAAGGAAAATCCAGCGTTTTACCTTCTACCTCTACGGGGATACTTTGATCAATCTGATAGGTGAACTGTGCAGCCAATGCCACTGGGAGAAGAAAAAGAGAAAGAAAGAATAATAATCGCAGCACAGAGGATAACTTTACAAGGCAATAACGCTCAACTCGTTTGTTTATCAAAAATTTTTGACACAAAATGTACATCGAACGACTTTATCAAAAGTATTTAGAAAGCGGAAAAATTTCTACTGATACTCGTCAGATCACCCCACACTCGGTATTTTTTGCTTTGAAAGGCGAAAAATTTAATGCTAACGAATTTGCAGCGGAAGCATTGACTTTAGGTGCGAAGTACGCTGTCGTTGATGATGAACGTTTTGCGAACGGAGATCGATACATATTGGTCAAAGATTCTCTTGACGCGTTGCAGCGTTTAGCTAAGCATCATCGCAGTCAATTAAAAATTCCCGTTATTGGATTGACCGGATCAAATGGTAAGACAACAACCAAGGAATTGTTGAATGCGGTTTTAAGTAGAAAATTCAGAACGCTGGCCACAAAGGGAAATCTGAATAACCACATCGGTGTCCCTCTTACAATTTTATCAATCGATAAAGAAATTGAGATTGCCATTGTTGAAATGGGGGCCAACCATCTTGGCGAGATAGCGCTGCTTTCTTCTATTGCCAATCCTACGCATGGGTTCGTCACCAATATTGGCAAAGCGCACATCGGCACATTTGGTGGATTTGAAAATATAGTAAGAAGCAAGTCAGAATTATATCAGCATTTAATACAGAATGAGGGAATTGTATTTATCAATTCACAAGATCCAATTCTTTCAAACATGGCCAAACGCTTTAAAGCACCTTTGGCATATCCATCAGTTGGCGATTATTATTCCTGTGAGCTTATTGAAGCTGATCCTTTTGTAAAATTAAGAACTGAGGATGGAGAAATGATTCAAACGCAAATTGTTGGGGGTTATAATTTTGAAAACATTGCCGTGGCATTGTGCCTTGGAAAATATTTTGGAGTAAAAGCTAACCTTGCGAACAAGGCTGTTGCGGAATATGTGCCGGGCAACATGCGTTCTCAAGTGCTCAAGAAGGGTACAAATACAATCATTTTGGATGCATACAATGCCAACCCAAGTTCGATGCAGGCTGCGATAGACAATTTAGCAAGCATGAACGCTGGAAGAAAAGTTGCCATCCTGGGTGATATGTTTGAATTGGAAGCGGAAGCAGATAAAGAGCATCGATACATTGGCCAACTGTTAAAAGAAAAAAAATTCGAGTGCGTTTATCTTTGTGGCAAACTTATGAGATCGGCCAGTGAAGAATTATCACAGGCTTTATTTTTTGAAACCAAAGATGAGCTTATGGAAGAATTGAAACGCAACCCAATAGTAGACGCTACTGTTTTGGTGAAAGCCTCACGCGGGGTTGGGTTGGAAACTGTTGTCGATGTAATTTAATAATCAAATAGAGTTCATTAGCTTAGCCTATAGAATTTATAAGCACATCGATATGGCTGATTTTGCTTCCATCCTAAAATTCCTCAAAGACCTCGCTAAGAGCAATGACCGTAAATGGTTTGAGAAGAACAAAACAAAATACCTTGATACCAAAACTGGTTTTGACGAATTTCTCGCAGACCTCCTTGTCGAGCTCGCCAAGTTTGATGAAAGCATTGCTACTCTAAACCCGAAAAAACTTGCTTTCCGGATTTATCGTGATGTTCGTTTTAGTAAAGACAAGAGTCCTTATAAAGTGAACATGGGTGCAGGCATTTCTCCTGCCGGAAAGCTTATTCAGGAACCAGGCTATTACATTCATAT
This sequence comes from Bacteroidia bacterium, assembly GCA_016650355.1. Lineage (GTDB taxonomy): Bacteria > Bacteroidota > Bacteroidia > Cytophagales > Cyclobacteriaceae > ELB16-189. The sequence continues at coordinate 4,035 of JAENVX010000392.1, forward strand.
TGAGCCAGGTAAAAGTTTTGTTGCTGGGGGAATTTATATGCCAGATGCGTCAAACCTTGCGAAGATTCGTCAGGAGATAGATTACGATACAAAGGGATTTCTAAAAGTTTTGCATGATTCGAAATTCAAGAAACTATTTTCTAAGCTCGATGATTTTGACAAACTAAAAACTGCCCCTAAAGGATTCCCAAAAGATCATCCTCATTTAGAATTACTCAAACATAAAAGCTATATCGTATCACATCCTTTAACAGATATTGAGGTAAAAGATAAAAAATTCATTAAGACTATTGCTGGAGCATGTAGGACACTGAAACCTCTGAACGATTTTTTAAAGAATGCCCTTCATTAGGAAAGTCATGTCTATTGATTTTAATTCTCTCTATTTTGGTTATCCCAATCAAAATAGTCATCCTTATCAACTTCCAATTCTTTCTTTTTCTTCTTGCCTTTTAATCTAAACGCCTCCTTTAGTTCCTGCACTTCCTTTTTCATGTCGTTGCCAAGTTTCTTTTTAAGGGCAGATTTATCATAGCTAACATCAAACTTATCAGTAGTACCAATAATTTTAAGGAAGACTTTTGCCTTGCCGGATTTATCCTCTTCAATTGCTCCAAACGATTCATCTGGATCAATTTTTTTCTTATTTCGTAACGGGGCTACTACTCTATAGTCAATTTTTTGATCGAACGTGTGCGTTCCACTTAATTGGAGCGTGGTGGCATTGCTTCGAATTTCCATTGAAGGTATATAGATAATACTGTTTTCAATGTGAATGTCATTTCTTAAATCTGCGAACCGAAGACGGGCAAGGGTCTCATCATCAAGGTATTTTTTTAGACTTTGCAGGGGAGCAAAATTATTTAACTCTCCATTTTTGATCGTGGCGCTAATTTCGGATATAAGTGTTTCGGGTATCAACTTAAGTTTTTCAGTCAAAGTCATTTCCAGTGATACATCGGCATACGCCAGACCCTTCAAATGCTTCGCCTCAATAAAATCTTGATGAAAGTTTTCGAAAACATAGAAAATGCTGTCAAGATGAATTCCATTTAGTTTGAATGAACTTACAACATCTATGGCCTTTGGCTTTTTTGCATCCACAATTCCATTAAGGGTTAATTCACCACCCATGGCTTTAAGTGTAATGTTTCTTGAGATGGCAAACTGGTTTTTCACAAGCAGATCGCCTTTGATGGCCGTAGGTTTAAAGCGTTTGTATTTCAAAGCTTTTACATCACAGTTAAAATTCAAGTGTAAATTGGGTGATATACTAAAATTATAGTCAGAGGCATCATCTGTAAAACCAATGGCAAAAAGTTGATCAACATCCAGAAAATTTGATTTCAAATCTGTTTCAATCCCTACGGGCTGGTCATCGAAGAAAAGAAACGTAACGATATTTTTAAAAAACCCGTTGAGAAGAAAATCACTGTTTCCCAATTGGCCGCTTACCTCGCTAAGCGCCAGGTCATTGCTGTTGAATTGAAAGGTGCCGCTCAAATCCTTGAAATGAATACCCGATTTGCCGTAGCTAAAGTTAACCTTGTTCATTTCAATAGAACCTGAAGTATTCACTTGTTGAGCCGTGGCTTTCTTTTTTAAAAGGGAAACCTTACCCTCAAAGGCGAAGTCAGCTTTTATATTTCCTGTCAGGTCTTTTATTTCGGGTAATAGATAAAAATTCATAATATCAGCTGCAACAAGATCTCCTTTAAAGTCAAACGACAAGTAGGGATCGTTCAGATTTTGCATGGCTAGATTAGCTGTAAATGGCTTTCCATTTAAATTACCTGAAATATTTTTAAGGAAAAGCTCTGCTCGTGAAAGTTCAGTGAAAGATGGGCTTGCAAAAGACCCTTCAAGGTTGGCGTGTTCAATTCTGGATTTATAATCAGGGTGGAAGAGTGTTGCATCCTTGCAGCCAAAGCTGGTGGAGATGAAGGGACTTAGTGTATCACTGATCTCTCCTTTCAAGCTAATACTAAAATAGACATCACCTTTACTTTCGTATTGTTTTAGTTTTTGGCTATAGCTATCAGGAAGGAGAGATAATAATGTTTGTATGTCAGTGTCCTTGCCAGTGGCCGTTATGTTAATGATGTTCTTGGTTTTGAATAGGTAATTTCCGGATAGATCAAACGTTGAGGAATTCATTTTAAGCGTTGAGGGATCAATCTCAACAGCTTTAAGTATATCATCGTACGTTAGCTGAGTTTGGACATCAAACTGTTTATTTTTTAAAAACAAGTTTTTACCTATCCCAATTTGTTCAGTCAATAGATCGCCATCGGCAATAATTTTATAGATATTATTTTTGGTGGCAATGGAGGCCACAAGCTTTTCGCTGCTGAAAACATGGTGAAGGTTGACCTCTTGATCTTGATAACTTACCCTTGTATTCACCAACCGAACATCTTTTAGGTTAAAAGAGATACTTCCACCAGCATCATTGCCTTCCTTGATTATAATATAATTACTTTTTCCTGCTGCATTAATCTTTAGGTCGGTTTCACTGTCGAGTACCTGAAGACCACGGATAGAATAATTTCCGTTCCAGGCTTCAATAGGATTAAGAAAAAAGGAGATTGTTTTGGCCGTGAGCAGGGGATTTTGTGCTGGGTGACTGTCCTCTACATACACATCTTTGAAAACGATAGCCAGGTTAGGAAAGTCTCTCCAGGCCGAGATTTCAATTTTGCCAATTTTAATAGGTGTACTAAGACTCTTGTTGGCTTCCAGGATGAACTCCTCAATTATGCGGTCTTTGAATATTATAACAGAGGCGATAAGAGCAACTGTAATAGCCAGCAAAAAGCTGAAAAAATATAAAAGAGGTTTCCGGAATTTTTTCAAGGTTAAAAAATAGTCGTACAAAAATACAAGACAATAATCAAACCATTGTTAAACAAAGATCAGCTGTCTGTGGTTTCCTTATTTGGTCGAGCTAAAATAAAATGGAAGAGGAGTTCAGAAGTGATATAAATGACAAAAACCCACCCATAATAGTCAGGTTAGTAGGAGCTAAGGGGTTTAGACGATTTATTCATCACTGCGGCAATGATTTTCCCACTTTGCTCATCTGAAAAATCACAAATGCGGTGGATATCAAAAAGAGTAAGCCAGCCCCTACCAAAAATGTGGATGACAAGGGTAACACCTGGAGCACCGGAAAAATAACAATAGGTGATAAAAATTGACCAAAAAACCAAAAGGTGGTAAGTTTTCCAATCTCTTTCCCTCTAATTTCGGGTGGTGCAATTTTCATTACCCACATATTCGTGTTGGGTATCATCATGCCGATACCTAATCCTGTTAGCATCATGGCCACAAGTACCATGATATAACTTCCGGATATGGCAACGGTAAAAAACCCGGCCGCCATCAACAGGTAACCAACGGAAAAAATGGTAAGAAAACTAAATCTTCCTTTAAGCTTGGAATACGATATTGATGATATAGCAGAAAATAAAGTACTAGTAGCAATGGCAGCTCCAATTAACGCGTTTTTTTCAACACCAATGTCCTTCAGGTAAAACGGTATTTGAACCGGTATCAGAAAAAAGATAATCCACATGGTCATGGTATTGAAAAACAATAACCATATAATTCCGTGTGATTTCACACCGGAACCTACCGATTCTCCTTTTTTAGTAATTACGGGTTCGTGTAGAAAGACTATCAAGGAAAATAAATAAATCAGAAAGGGGAAACGCCAGCCTACATCGGCAAGAATTCCGCCTAGGCCAATAAACAATATTCCGCCCAACGACATGAAAGCAACTTGTAACCCAACAAACTTCTGCCTTTCAGGTCCTTCGAAATAATCCGCGATCAATGTAATAACAATCGTCATCGACATACCCACTGCGATACCCAGTGTGATTCTCGTAAGAAGAATCAGGTAAAGGTTATTCAGAAAAAATCCGCCCGTTCCAGATATGGCATATAATGCAAGTGAGAACCAAAGAATCCTCAATCTCCCATGTTTGTCAATAAGACGGCCTGTGATGGGAGAGAAGATGGCTATAAATAATGCCGGAATGGTTAACACCAACTTGACAATCAATTCTGCATTTTCAACATCAGCAAATGCCATCGCCATTTGAGGTAATGCGGGGGAGATTGTAATCACTGACATTATCGTCAAGCTGCTAACAAGAAGAAGCGTTAGCTTCATATTACCTGGAGAAGTGGCCATGGGAATAACTTTATTTAATGTATGTGGGGTTTCGTTTTAAAGATAGTTTTTATGATTCACTCGTACCAGTAATTGTAACTATCTTTAGGACAATGTGTCATTACCGTTTACTTACCCCACAAGCATCAGATTGAAACTGCTTTATTTGATTTTATTAGCCTTTTCCGGATTGTTTTCCTGCAAAGGCAAAGAGGAAAATCCCATTCGGAAAACTCCAAATATTGTATTAATCGTAGCTGATGATATGGGCTACTCGGATCTCGGATGTTTTGGAAGTGAAATCGCCACACCCAATATTGATGCGTTAGCCAGCCAGGGCCAATTGTTCACCAGCTATTATACGGCCGCCACCTGCTCACCAACCCGGGCCATGTTACTTTCTGGAACCGATAATCATATTGCGGGACTGGGTGATATGGCAGAACGTTCTATAAGTATTGATGATGAAAGAGGAAAGCCAGGGTATGAAGGATATCTGAATAATAGTGTGGTCTCAGTCGCGCAGTTACTAAAAGATGGAGGTTATCACACATATATTGCTGGAAAATGGCACCTGGGTTTAACCTCTGATCAAAGTCCTGAGGCGAAAGGTTTTGGTAGATCGTTTGCCCTCTTGGATGCAGCTGCAAATCACTATTATCCGTCTTCAGGAAATACTTTCTGGGAAGATGATCATTTCACCAATTATCCTGAGGGACTATATTCAACGGATCTCTATACCGATAAATTAATCAACTTCTTAAGTAAAGATTACAAAGACAATAAACCTTTCTTTCTTTACGCTGCTTATACATCACCACATTGGCCCTTGCAAGCACCTGCAGAATACATTGAAAAATATCATGGCACCTATGACATTGGGTATGATAGCCTGAGAATCTTACGACTCGAAGGCCTCAAGAAAAAAGGTATCATTGATGCTCATGTTACGTTACCCAAACTACCTGACTTTGAAGGTGATCTGTACAGTGTTTCTGATCAGCCATTGCGTTCATGGAAATCGTTAACAAAAGCTGAACAACGAATTGAAGCCCGCAAAATGGAAATCTATGCCGGTATGATAGACAATTTGGATCACAACATCGGAAGATTAATTCAATACCTAAAGGAGATAGACGAATTTGATAATACCTTGTTTGTTTTTTTCTCAGACAATGGATCCTCTTCATTGAACGCAAATTCAACGCCCAATGATGTTAATCCATATCCACACATGGGTACTGCAAATTCTTTTGTTGCCTATGGTTCTTCTTGGGCACATGCTTCAAGTGCATCAAATAGTTTTTACAAAGGGTATAGTTCGGAGGGAGGAATCCATACCCCCATGATTATTAAAATGCCAAACCAAAAAGAAGGGAAAGGACCGATCAATGCCTTTACCACTGTGATGGATATGGTGCCAACTTTTCTCGAACTAGCTGAGGCGACTTATCCGACATCCTATCAGGGACGCACGCTCACTCCACTTAAGGGAGAATCTATTCTTCCACTATTATTTAATAAAAAAAAGACAATCCACAATGAAGAGTACGTAATGGGCTGGGAATTATTTGGTCGGTGTGCCCTTCGTAAAGGAAAATGGAAGATCACTAAAATTGATTCTCCTTTTGGTAATAATGATTTTCAACTTTTTAATATTGAGGAAGATCCAACAGAGTCGAATGATATGTCAGCAAAGTTTCCGGATACATATCAAGAGTTGATTTTACATTGGAAGGAATATGTAAAAGAGAATGGTGTAATTCTTTCCGACCAATAATTTATAGGCATGAATCACCGATTATTATCTATCTGTGAATCTGTTGCGTAAACTTATCAATGTCTATTTCTTCTGCATATGGCATTGTTGCGGCCCAAGGAGACAGCGGATACAAAAACTAAAATAAATCCAAAGATTATCTTCTTCATAAAAAGAATGTTCCGTTCATACCATTGATATGTTCGTTCTACATCTTTTTATCCTCTTTGGATGGAGGAGGAAGCACAAAGGGTTTTGGTTGCGGATCTATCGGTTTTAATTCCTTGCCTACCAAAGCAGGATGATTCGAGGGAATAAACGTTGCTCTAAATTGAGAATATGCCATGGGCATAATATCCGTAGGGTCGCCATTTGGTTTGCGTATCTCACCATGATAGGGGTTCAAATATTCCCAAACGATTTTTCCTTCTGGGGTGACTTCAAAAAATCTTCCCCGTGCACCTTCATTAATAAAGGTGTTTCCATTATTCATACGATGTGCGCCCGAAATAAAACCGCTATGGAAAGAAATTGTATCAGAAGCAACATACATCCAGTTTGGTTTTTCAGGACCAAATGGTTTACCATTTTCAATTTGATAATGTCCAGCCTCATCCACTGGCAACGTCAATTCAAGCACAACGGAATAATCAAGACTGTCTTTACGTCCAGGAACATTATTGTTGAAAACTATCAGATGCCCTGCACCAGGTTTTCCATCCTCAATCCAACGTACATCATGTTGTCCCCAAAATTGTTGGTTAGAAGTGTCTCCTCGTTGATAGTTTTTAGGATTTCCCCAACGGTAAAGAAAATCTCCACCCTTTCCACTCTTGCCGCCTTTATGACCAGCAGCTTCTTGTGTGGTGGTGCTATGATCAATTATTAAAAGTTCATCCAAATGGGGTGAACTAATAACTATCTGATCTAACACAGCATTGTAATTAACAGCATTAAAATGATAAATGTCCGCACCCCTGCTTCCTGTTGTTTCGTTTCTGTCAGCCCATCCTTTAGCTACCAAAATGTCCAGACTATCCTGGGTAAGTGCTGGTGGAATTGGCCTACCCATATTAAAATCCAACAACTCCGGATGAGCTTCAGGCGCTCCAAAATTTCCTTTTAATGAATCATAGTCCTGTATCAAATGATCCTCTAAATACCATTCCCAGACAACTCTG
>JAENVX010000393.1 GCA_016650355.1 Bacteroidia bacterium
ATATCGCAACGAGCAAGCTTTTGCCAAGATGTTCACTCATTTTACAGCACTCGCCATTCTCATTGCTGGCCTTGGATTGTTTGCCTTATCTGCATTCACAGCAGAACAACGCAAAAAAGAAATTGGCATTCGCAAAGTGATGGGCGCAAGTAACGGAAATATTTTATATAAACTCTCTGCTGAGTTTATAGGATTGGTGTGCATTGCTTTTGTACTGGCCAGCATAGCTTCTTATTTTGTAATGAACCAATGGTTAAAAGATTTTCAATACCGCATTGAAATTGGAGCGGGCATATTTATTGTGACAGGGCTTGCCTCAGTGTTCATTGTACTTCTAACTATCAGTTTTCAGTCATTTAAAGCCGCACTGGCAAATCCAGTAGAGTCGTTACGAAATGAATGATTTAAGATATTAGCCTCAAATCTGAAAACTCAAATAATTCACTGCATATGATTGAATTGATAGACGAGAAAATCTAAACATACTTAGTCATGAAAAGAATTTCGATTAAATGATGCAACATATGCTATTGATTTGGCGTCTAAGCCCAAACTGCCATGCTAAAAAACTACCTGGTCACAGCTTTACGAATTCTGTGGAGACAAAAGACCTATAGCGCAATAAATGTTTTGGGTCTTACTTTAGGTATCGCCTGTAGTTTGCTAATTGTCATATATATCACGGATGAATTAGGTTACGACAAATTCCACCGCGATGCCGGCAGAATCTATCGTGTTGGCTTTCGAGGTATTATCCAGGGCCGCGAGTTTTCTTCTGCCTTGACAGGATTCCCTATGTCAGAAACTCTTCAATCGGAAACACCACAAGTGGAAAGTGCCATACATATTGAACCACATCATACCTATCCGGTTCGGTATGAAGATAAATCGTTCACTGAAAATAAATTCCTTTTTGCAGATTCCAATTTTTTCCAATTCTTCGACTTCAAATTGGTAACTGGCAATCCCTCCACAGTTCTTAAGGGCCCCAATAAAATAGTAATCAGCGAAAATGCTGCGAAGAAATATTTTGATTACAAGGGACATGGTGATGTTAGTCCCCTTGGCAAAATACTGGTACTAGGAAGTGGAGGCGAACGAACAGCTGAAGTAACAGGCATTGTGGAAGACACACCCAATAATTCACACATTAAATTTGATTTTCTACTCTCCTTTGAATCGTGGAAGGGCGAGTCCTTCTGGTTAAGCAGTGATATGATTACATATTTTAAACTGAAACCAGGAGCAACCATTGAATCCGTAGATGAAAAGTATAGCTACTTCGTGGAAAAATATTGTGGTGTAGAAATTGAAAAATTTCTAAGTATGTCGCTGAAACAATTCTCGGAGCAAGGAGGCAAAGTTGGATTCTTCTCCACTCCTTTTTTGGATATTCATTTAAAATCTCATGAAACTGACGAATTGGAACCAAATGGCAATCTTCAATACCTTTATTTGTTTGGGGCTATTGCATTTTTTATAATCCTATTGGCTTGCATCAATTTTATGAATTTATCAACGGCCCGATCTGCTAACCGTGCCAAGGAAGTTGGTGTGCGCAAGACTATTGGAGCATTAAAGCATCGCCTACTCGGACAGTTCTTAATGGAGTCATGCTTATATTCCGTAATCGCCATAGTTCTGGCTATTATTTTTGTTGTATTAGCAATGCCTTCCTTCAATATCCTCACGGGAAAAGTGTTGACCGCAGCTATTATTTCTCATCCGTATTTTATAGTATCGATATTCCTTTTTACCATTTTTGTCGGTCTGCTGGCGGGCTCGTATCCTGCTTTTTACCTTACCTCATTCAAACCTGTTGATGTTTTGAAAGGAAAAGTTAGAGCGGGAATGAGAAGTTCAGGAATACGCAACTTCCTTGTTGTCTTTCAATTTGTTATTTCCATCACGCTCATCATATCAACATTAATGGTATACAAGCAATTGAAATATGTCCAAAACCAAAATCTGGGA
>JAENVX010000394.1 GCA_016650355.1 Bacteroidia bacterium
CCATCCTAAAATAGCCTTTGCTTTAGTGATATCCGGCTGTCTTTGTTTCGGATCATCCTTAGGCAGTGGCTGGAATATTATTTTTTGATTTGTCCCTGTCAGTTTTATTATCTCCTTTCCAAAATCAAGTATGGAAATTTCATCAGGATTACCAATGTTAACTGGTAAAACGTAATCCGATATTAGTAATTTGAAAATTCCATCTACTAAATCATCCACATAACAAAATGATCGTGTCTGAGAACCATCGCCAAAAACGGTAAGGTCTTCTCCCCTTAGCGCTTGTCCAATCATAGCAGGCAACACCCTCCCGTCATTGAGTCGCATGCGCGGTCCGTACGTATTAAAAATCCTGACAATGCGTGTTTCTAATCCATGATAGGTATGATAAGCCATGGTTATTGCTTCCTGGAAACGCTTTGCTTCATCATAAACACCTCGAGGACCGATTGGATTTACATTTCCATAATACTCCTCAGTTTGAGGGTGTACTAACGGATCGCCATACACCTCAGATGTAGAAGCCACCAATATTCTGGCGCTTTTGCTTTTCGCTAGCCCTAATAAATTGTGTGTTCCTAGCGAACTTACCTTCAATGTTTGAATTGGAATCTTTAGATAGTCAATCGGACTAGCCGGAGACGCAAAGTGAAGTATATAATGAAGCTCACCAGACACATGTACATACTTTGATACATCGTGATGATGAAATTCAAAATCAGGATGTTTGAAAAGGTGTTCAATGTTTTTCAAATCACCGGTAATTAAGTTATCCATTGCTATTATGTGAAATCCCTCCTTAATAAATCGATCACACAAATGAGAGCCAAGAAAACCCGCCCCGCCTGTAATTAAGATTCTTTTCTTAGCCATAAATTGTTTTTCGTCCAACGCTGTAATAAGTGTATCCAAGTTCTTTTAATGATTGAGTATCGTAGAGGTTGCGCCCATCAAAAATCACTTTTCCTTTCATTATCTGAGATAATTTTTCAAAGTCAGGCGCTCGAAACTCAGGCCACTCTGTTGCAATAAATATTGCATCCGCTCCTTCTGCTGCATCATAGGGCGTTTCGCAATATTGAATCTTTGAACCCAAAATTGCTTTTACATTTTCCATTGATTCCGGATCATGTGCTTTGATAATTGCTCCAGCAGCAAGAAGTTCTTCAATGTTGTAAAGTGCTGGTGCCTCACGAATATCATCAGTATGAGGCTTAAATGACAGACCCCAAACAGCAAATACTTTTCCTTTCAAATCGTTTTTGAAATGACTTTTTATGTTGGGAATTAATTTGGTCTTCTGAAAATCGTTTACCTCCATTACTGCCTTAAGAATTCTGAAATCATATTTAGAATCTTCCGATGACTTAGCAAGGGCTTGAACGTCTTTTGGAAAACAACTTCCTCCGTAACCTATGCCAGGAAACAAAAAGCGTTTGCCTATTCTACTATCTGTGCCGATCCCTTTGCGCACTGAATCTACATCCGCGCCAAGCAACTCACATAAATTTGCAATTTCATTCATGAACGAAATTTTGGTAGCTAAAAATGAATTAGCTGCATACTTTGTTAACTCAGCCGATCGCTCATCCATAAAAATGATTGGATTCCCCTGACGAACAAAAGGAGAATATAAGGTCTCCAATATTTTCTTTGCCTTTTCTGATTCCGTACCAATCACTACACGATCTGGCTTCATGAAATCTTCAACGGCCATTCCTTCTCTTAAAAACTCTGGGTTTGACACTACGTCAAAATCAACTTTAGCATTTGCCCTTATTCTCTTCGATACCTTTACCGCGGTCCCTACCGGCACTGTGCTTTTGTCGATTATAACCGTATAATCATTCAATAATGGTCCAAGGTCATCCGCAACTTTTAGAATATACTTTAGATCTCCTGAGCCATCTTCACCGGGCGGTGTTGGCAGTGCAAGAAAAATAATTTTGGCGCCTTCAATACCTTCCTTGAGATTAGTCGTAAAAGTGAGTCTTTGTTGTTTTAGGTTTCTTTCAAACAAAAGTTCAAGTCCAGGCTCATAAATTGTAATCTTTCCGGAGGAAAGGCTATTGACCTTTTTTTCATCAATATCAACGCAGGTTACTGTATTTCCCGTCTCAGCAAAACATGTACCAGTAACCAGGCCGACATAACCTGTTCCTACAACCGCTATTTTCATATATTAAAATTGGCTCACGAGCCGCAAAAATAAGGTTTTTACACATTCGGACACAAAATTTATTATTCCACAAACTAACAGTCGTTTGTTTAATGGTTTCAAAACGCTTAATCTTGCATTCCAATTTCAAATTAGATTATGATAGCAACAGCACAGGAGCAAGTGGGAGTAAGTTTTGAAGAAACAGAAAATCAGAAAATGATAACTGGTATGATTCGGGATTTTGGGTCTGTTGAAATCAAGCCACGAATGATGGAGTGGGACGAAAGCCAGGAATTTCCGATTGCACTTTTCAAGAAAATGGGAGCCTTGGGCCTGATGGGAGTTCTGGTTCCGGTAGAATATGGTGGCGCAGGCTTTGGCTATCCTGAATATGTAACTGTAATTTCTGAAATAGCTAAAATAGATGGATCGATAGGATTGAGTGTGGCTGCACACAACTCACTTTGTACGGGTCACATCCTACAGTTTGCAAGTGCCGAACAAAAACAAAAGTATCTTCCTAAGTTGGCAACCGCTGAATGGATTGGGGCATGGGGCCTGACCGAACCAAATACGGGTTCAGATGCCGGAAACATGAGAACCGTTGCCGTCAAGGACGGAGACTATTATGTTATCAATGGCGCTAAAAACTTCATTACACATGGAAAGTCTGGTGATGTTGCCGTTGTAATTGTAAGAACCGGGGAAGTTGGCGATTCACATGGAATGACCTCCTTTATCATTGAAAAAGGAACACCAGGATTCTCTTCCGGAAAAAAAGAAAATAAACTTGGCATGCGTGCCTCAGAAACTGCCGAACTAATCTTTACAGATTGTCGGGTTCATAAAAGCAAAATCATGGGCAAGGAAGGCGAAGGTTTTATTCAATCTCTAAAAGTACTGGATGGAGGAAGAATTTCTATAGCAGCATTAAGCCTTGGAATTGCACAAGGTGCTTTTGACGCAGCTCTTAATTATTCAAAAGAGAGACATCAGTTTAATAAGCCCATCTCAAGTTTTCAGGGTATTTCTTTCAAGCTGGCTGATATGGCAACAAAAATTGAAGCTGCAAAATTGTTAACCTTCAGGGCTGCTGACCTTAAAAGCAAGGGACAGAAAGTAAGTCTGGAATCTGCGATGGCAAAACTTTATGCCTCAGAGATTGCCGTTGAAATTGCCAACGAAGGCGTTCAGATTTTCGGTGGTTATGGCTATACCAAGGATTTTCCAGCAGAAAAGTACTATCGTGATGCAAAACTTTGCACCATTGGTGAGGGTACTTCAGAAATACAAAAATTAGTTATTTCAAGAGCCTTGTTGAAGTAGTTGCATATTTCAACCAAATAACCATATATTTGCAGCCCTAAAGAATAAAAAGCATGCTGATCATCAACATCAAAGAAAACGAGTCAATTGACAAGGCTCTTAAGCGTTTCAAGAAAAAGTTTGAGAAAACCGGTGTTTTGAAACAATTGCGTTCCAGAACCTCTTTTACTAAGCCTTCAGTAAGGCGCAGGACTGAAATGATTAAGGCTGCCTATATTGAAAAGAAATTCGCAACTGAGAATTCTTAGTCTATAACAGATATTCTACACAAATAACCCCTTTGGTTCTTTACCGAAGGGGTTATTTTTTTTATATTGCTAGTAAAGCGGGGCAGTGTAGTAATGGTTGATTCCTTTCTGAAATATCTTCAATTCGAAAAACGATTTAGTTCCAATACGGTTCTTGCCTATCAAACAGATCTCAAACAATTTGAAGAGTTTCTCACGATAACGTTTCCAGAATACAAAACGGAGACTTCTGATTACGGAGTTATCAGAGCCTGGATCGTTCAACTTGTAGAATCAGAAATCGATAGTCTTTCGATCAATCGAAAAATAGCATGTTTGCGTAGTTACTATAAGTTCTTAATGAGGCAGGAACACATCGATAAAGACCCGATGATGAAAATAAAAGTGCTAAAGACGAAAAAGAAACTTCCGCACTTTGTGAAAGAAAACGATATGGTAAAGCTTCTTGACCACGCTCAATTTGAGAATTCTCATGAAGGGTGGCGAGATCGATTGATTATCGAATTGTTTTATGGAACCGGGATTCGCCTTTCTGAATTGATTGATCTGAAAGAATCAAAACTTAACTTAGTAGAACGAACTATAAAAGTACTAGGAAAAAGAAACAAAGAAAGAGTTATCCCTTTTGGCGAGAGTCTCGTTTCAATGATAGAGACTTATCGCAATGTTAGGGATAGCGAAGTAGAGGTAAAAAATCATGGCAACTTATTTGTCACTGATTCAGGAGATCGATGTTACCCCATGATGGTCTACCGTATTGTAAAAAAATACCTCAATTTGTTTTCCTCTATTGAAAAGAAAAGTCCACACGTTTTGCGACATAGTTATGCAACACACCTATTAGACAAAGGAGCTGAAATTAATGCAGTGAAAGATCTGCTGGGTCATAGCAGCCTTGCAGCGACACAAGTTTATACACACAATTCAATGGATAAATTGAAAAAAGTATTTGAACAGGCTCACCCAAAAGCTTAAATGGATGTAATAAATTAATAATCCTATTTATGACAAGATGATTACAAACAATGATTCATCGGTTGGTCAAGTATTTAGCCGAACTACGTTTTATGTTTTTTCACTTAAATTTTTTTACTTATGAAGTTACAAGTTCATTCCATCCATTTTGATGCGGACAGTAAGCTGATCGATTTTATTCAAAAGCGATTAGACAAATTGGAAACTTTTTATGATCGCCTTGTAGATGGAGAAGTCTTCCTCAGACTCAATAACGAAGGCATTGAAAATAAAACCGTGGAAATAAAACTTAATGTACCCGGAAGCCACCTTTTTGCCAAGGAACAAGCCAGGACTTTTGAGGCAGCAACGGATCTTGCTTCGGAGGCATTAAAAACTCAGTTAAAAAAATTTAAAAATAAGGTAAAGGAAAGCCGTGTTTAATACGGATGTTACAAAACAAAAAAGGGTCACTTCGCAGTGACCCTTTTTTTATGTCTAAATATAATTACACTTTAAATGCCTTCTTCACCGCCTCCACATAATTCAACTTTTCCCAAGGGAATAGTTCAACCTTAACACGTTTCTCTGTTTTCTTTCCCTCATTGAAAACCTTCTCAACAATTTTTGACTCGCGTCCCATGTGACCATAGGCAGCCGTTTCTGAATAGATTGGAGTTCGTAGTTTGAAACGCTCTTCAATAAAGTAAGGACGCATATCAAATAACTTTGAAATTTTTGATGCAATCTCACCATCATTCAACTTCACTTTTGCTGTGCCGTATGTATTTACATAAAGCCCAACTGGTTTAGCAACCCCAATCGCATAGGCAACTTGAACGAGTACTTCATCACAAACACCTGCTGCAACCATGTTCTTTGCAATATGGCGTGTGGCATACGCGGCCGATCGGTCAACTTTTGAAGGATCTTTTCCTGAAAAAGCGCCTCCACCGTGCGCTCCTTTACCACCATATGTGTCTACAATTATTTTACGACCTGTTAAACCTGTATCGCCATGCGGACCGCCAATTACAAACTTACCTGTGGGATTCACAAAATATTTAATCTCTCCTTTGAATAACTTTTGAACCCGCTTTGGGAGTTTCTTCAAAATACGAGGTACCAGGATGTTGATCACATCATCCTTAATTTTCTTTAGCATGATTGAGTCTTTCGCAAAATCATCATGCTGTGTGGATATTACAATAGCATCCACCCGCTTTGGCTTATTGTCGTCACCGTATTCAACAGTCACCTGAGATTTTGCATCAGGACGTAGATAGGTCATCACTTTACCCTGTTTGCGTATTGCCGCCAATTCTCTTAACAACAAATGGGCAAGCTCTAATGGCAACGGCATATAGTTATCCGTCTCATTAGTAGCGTAGCCAAACATCATACCCTGATCGCCAGCACCCTGATCCTCTTTCTTTTTGCGTTCTACACCTTGATTAATGTCAGCCGATTGTTCATGAATAGCTGAGAAAATTCCACAACTATTCGCCTCAAACATATATTCACTTTTGGTGTAGCCTATTTTTCTGATTACCTCACGTGCAATGTCCTGCACATCCAAATAGGCTTCCGATTTCACTTCACCTGCCAGTACAACCTGGCCTGTTGTTACCAATGTTTCGCATGCCACTTTCGAATTGGCATCATAGGCTAAGAAATAATCGATCAAAGCATCTGAAATCTGATCTGCAATTTTATCGGGATGTCCTTCCGATACCGATTCTGACGTAAATAAATGAGGCATGTTGGTTTATATTTTTTTAATTAAGCGGCAAAAATAGAGTAAAGTCCTTAAAACCAAAAAGATAATGGTAAAGCTTTCTTAAAACGCTAGAAAGGAGAAGATAGCTGGCTCTTTGGGTAAACTTGGTTTATTCAACTTCCAATCTCTTACTGTTTTTGTCTGGATGAATTCGCTTTTCCCGGTAATGTCCAACGCAATACTTAAAATAGAAGTAGGTTTCAATGAACCTAATAAATGATCCAAGACTTTATTGTTACGATAAGGCGTTTCAATAAACAGTTGTGTTTGATTTTTATCGATGGACTCCCGCTCAAACTCTTTTATTGCTTTCGCTGCCTCTTTGGCATCAACGGGTAGATATCCATGGAACGCAAAGCTCTGGCCATTGAGGCCGGAAGCCATCAAAGCCAATAAAATTGATGATGGCCCAACTAATGGAACTACTGCAATTCCATTTTGGTGTGCGAATCTTACTGCCATTGAGCCAGGGTCTGCTACTCCCGGGCATCCTGATTCAGAAATTACTCCTACGTTATTGCCTTTCAATACCGGAGTCATTAAAACCTTCAATTCTGATGCTTTTGTTTCTTTGTCCAAAACTTGAAACGATAATGTTTCTATCGAGTCATAGATTTTAAGACCGCTCAAATATCTTCGCGCTGTCCGTGGGTTTTCAACAAGAAAAAATTGAATGTCTTTTAACGCTAACAAAACTTGCTTTGGAATCACCTGTTGAAGTGTATCTTCAGCAATTACCATTGGAATTAAGTATATCTTTCCTTTTGCAGTCATTGCTTTTTAGATAAAAAATTCATTACGCTATCCGCAAATTCCACTGGCTTCTCAGCTTGCACCCAATGGCCTGAATCCAAGGTAGAAAAAGTCGCATTTGTAAAGATTGATTTAATTAATTCTTCATCACCGTTGGAAAAATAATTGGATCGTCCTCCCTTGATGAATAATGTCGGCCCTTCAAATTTCCCTGGATATTGCATTCCCTCTCCAATTTCCTCAATGTGATTGTGAATAGCCTTTAGGTTAATCTTCCATTCGAATCCACCTTCTGGTTTCCGTGTCAAATTTTTTAATAAGAACTGGCGTACTTCCGCTTCCGGAATATGCCGAGAAAGAAATTGATCTGCATCCGAGCGAGAGGAAAGCTTTTCGAGCTGGATTGCATCCAATCCTTCCAAAATGTGATCGTGATGAACGGGATAAGATTTAGGAACAATATCAACAACTATTAGTTTGCTAACCATATCTGGCCTTTTAACAGCCAAGTTCATAGCGGCCTTGCCCCCCATGGAATGTCCAATGATGAATGGCTTCTCAATAGCATTGTTTTCCAAAAATTCCTCCAGGTCTTCCGCAAGAAGTTTGTAATTGAAATCTTCGCTGTGTGGCGATTGCCCATGATTTCGCATGTCGATCAAATAAACTTTAAAATGGAGTGAGAATGTTTTCGCTAGTGTAAACCAGTTGTCAGAGGAACCAAAAAGACCATGAAGAATAACCAGAGGCTTACCTTGTCCTGATGTACGAAAGTATAGATTCATAAGGCAAGATATTAAAAATAGTAGGTAGTGGGCAGTAGACGGTAGGCATGCTGGGAGTATATTTGAGTTTTATTTTTGAATATGGAGTTAGTCAATAACAGTTATCAGATCCAAGGTATTGATGTGACCGAAATCTGCAAAGAATTTGGAACACCACTATACGTTTATGACGCACAAAAAATCTTGTCTCAACTACAAGGTTTGAAAAATGCGTTTTCAGAAAATGATGTGAAGGTAAAATATGCAGCCAAAGCACTCACCAATCTTTCGATTTTAAGGTTGCTTCAGAAAAATGGTTCGGGGGTTGACGTTGTTTCAATACAAGAGGCACAACTTGTATTGCTGGCGGGCTTTCAACCCGCTAACATTATGTTCACACCAAACTGTGTCGCCTTTGAAGAAATTATCCAAGGGGTTGAGTTAGGACTTAACGTAAATCTGGACAACCTCTCCGTGCTGGAAAAGTTTGGAAAAAAATATGGCGGCAGCTATCCCTGCTGCATCCGGTTGAATCCACACATCATGGCTGGCGGAAACTATAAGATCTCTACGGGCCATGGGAATTCAAAATTTGGAATCTCAGTCTACCAACTTCCTCAAATCAGACAGCTTGTTGATCAATATAAGATACTTGTCAATGGTCTTCACATCCATACCGGCTCTGAAATCACCGAGTCGGATGTGTTTATTAAAATGGCTGAAATACTTTTTGGTATTGCCCAGGATTTTCCCAAGCTAAAATTTATTGACTTTGGTGGCGGCTTTAAAGTGGCATATAAGGAAGGTGATTTGGTAACCAACATTTATGATCTGGGATTGAAGCTTGGTAAAACATTCAAGGAGTTTTATCAGAGCTACGGTAGAAAACTGGAATTGTGGATAGAGCCAGGAAAATACATTGTTAGTGAAGCGGGTTATTTACTTGTTAACGCCAACGTTGTAAAAGCCACGCCCACCATCACGTTTGTTGGTGTGAACTCAGGCTTAAATCATTTGATTCGCCCAATGATGTATGAGGCCTATCATGAAATAGTAAATGTTTCAAATCCCACAGGCACGCAAAAAATTTACACAATTGTTGGAAACATTTGCGAGACCGATACGCTTGGTTCTGACAGAAAATTAAATGAAGTAAGTGAAGGCCATTTACTAGCGATAAAAAATGCCGGAGCTTACGGATATTCCATGGCTTCCAATTATAATTCCCGATTTAGGCCTGCAGAAGTATTGGTAATAAATAAAGAGGCTAAACTTATCCGCAAGCAGGATACATTTGAAGATCTCATTCAGGGACAGGTAGAGATTGATATTTGACGCCTATCTGAAATTATAGCAAAAATACAATCCTGGGCCATTTCCATACGTAGGCATTACAACAGTTTTTCCCGTTTTCTTGGACCACTTATAGCGATGTGTATAATAAATCAGGTTTGTTGAAGCGATTCCGATCCCTGCACCCACCAAAACATCTGAGAGCCAATGGCGGTTGTTAAGCATTCGCATGGAGCCAACTGCTGTGGCACATGTGTATGCTCCAACGCTGTACCATATACTTTTCTTCCCAAACTCTTTGTGTAAAAATGTAGCTGCTACAAAAGCCTGGGCGGTATGACCTGAGGGAAATGAATTCTCGGTGCTGCCATCAGGTCGTGTTACACTTGAAAATCTTTTTAGTGGGTGCACAATCGCAGCCATCAAAAGTTCGGATTTAATGAGTAAAGCAGTTCTATTTCCAATATTATTCTCGCCTTTTACTCCAGCTAAATTAAGACCGTAAGCAGCTACAATAGGAATATATTGGAGATAGTCTTCAATATGCGTTTGAACATACAGCAGATCCTCATCTTTATTGCTTCTGATTACTGAATTAAAGTTGTGTTCAATATCACTTCCTTTAATGATCAAGCCCATTCCAATTAAAGTAGTCGGAAGAATAAGGCTTTTGTAAAACGCCCTTTTCGTAATAGTGTTTCTTGCAGTACTATCCTGACCCAGCAAATCATTACTAACGAATAAAGATATCGCCAGTACGACAATCAAAACCTTTTTGCAAATTCGCATAATCAAAAGTAACAGATTTGTAGTTCTTATGTCGAAGCTAGTTTAATGAATAGAAGAGAACACTTTACTAGTTGGATAATTTTCATCAGCACCTTATGCAATGGACAAGCATATGATACACTACTGATGAAAGATTTCATTCATCAGATCAAAATGATGGCTTATCCTATTGAGGGCAATCTATACATTTACCCTAAACC
Source organism: Bacteroidia bacterium (assembly GCA_016650355.1). Classification (GTDB taxonomy): domain Bacteria; phylum Bacteroidota; class Bacteroidia; order Cytophagales; family Cyclobacteriaceae; genus ELB16-189. The sequence continues at coordinate 10,269 of JAENVX010000394.1, forward strand.
TAAAATATATACGTTTATTCAATATTTACCCCGCACGTATCAGGGCGCTACTAAACTATCCATCGATAAAAATAGTTTGAAGGGCTGGGGGGTAATGGCAGGGTCAACTGCTGTTTTATTACTGATTGATCAAGAACTATTAGATGCTGTTCAGCAATTTTCTGCACATATTGGACTAGACGGTGAGAGAGAATACAAAAGTTTTGTTCCATTCAAATTTGGGGAAAAGAATGCGAGCCTTTATGATGTCCCCGACAACTTGAACTCTGCTGTCTACTCAGTAGGTGAGGGATTACCATCGATTTTTCTTTCTTTAGGTATGCTATCCTATGGTATCGTAAAAGATGATTACCGTTCCATTTCCACTGCCAGTCAGGTATTTCAGGCAACGCTAGCTATGGGCATCACCACGCAAATTTTAAAACGATTGACAGGACGCGAAAGTCCTTTTGTTGCTACTCAGCCTGGTGGAGCGTGGCACCCATTCCCTGGTCTAAAGACCTATCAGCAGAACGTACCAAGCTATGATGCTTATCCATCTGGCCATATGGGTACCATGATGTCCACCACAGTGGTTATAGCCGCCAACTATCCTGAAAAAAAATGGATTAAACCGGTTGGGTATTCAATAATGGGATTAGTTGGTCTTGCAATGATCAACAACGGAGTTCACTGGGCGAGTGATTATCCTTTGGCTATTGGTATGGGTTATGTATTCGGACATGCTACTGTAAAAATGAACAGGTTCATGAAGGAGTCCTGGAAAAGAAAATAGCTTTGCAGCCAAGCATGCAAAAAGAAAAAACTGAATTTGATTTAATTGTAATTGGCGGTGGCGCTGCCGGGTTCTTCGGAGGCATCATTGCAGCCGAAAAAAAGCCAGGCTTGTCCATTCTTATTCTGGAAAAAACTCCAAAACTTTTATCCAAAGTAAAAGTTTCTGGCGGTGGCCGATGCAATGTCACCCACAATTGCTTCGAACCAACTCAGCTATCTAAGCATTATCCACGTGGAAGTAAGGAATTAAAATCACTCTTCCGAAAATTCGATGCGAAGGATATGGTCGATTGGTTTGAAGCTAAAAACATAGAGCTGAAAACTGAACTAGATGGAAGAATGTTTCCAATAACGGATTCTTCACAAACCATCATTGACTGCTTTCTTCGGGAAGCGGATCGTCATAAGATTACTATTAAAACAAGCTCAGAAGTAACAAAGATCTCTCCTTCCAAAAATAGTTATACTGTTTTTGTTGGTAACGACAAACAATTTAGTGCAACCAAAATACTACTAGCCACTGGTGGTTACAACAATTTACAAAGCTACCAATGGATTGCCGAGACCTCTCATCCCATCGTTAATCCTATACCTTCACTATTTACCTTTAATGATTCGGAAAAAACATTTAATGACTTGATGGGCATTGCTGTTGCAAATGCTGAGGTAAAGATAGCAGGCACAAAATTCTTGGAGCAAGGCCCAGTGTTGATTACACATTGGGGATTAAGCGGCCCTGCCGTCATCAAGCTTTCCGCATGGGCCGCAGATTATTTACATACGCTTCAATACAAATTCACCACGTTGATAAATTGGACAGGAGCTTCAACGGAAGAGACATTGAGAATTACTTTTTTAGATATGAAAAGCAAACATGGCAAACAAAAGGTGTTTACCAATCCAATGTTCAATATTCCTCAGCGACTATGGCAACGACTGTGCGAATTGGCCGAAATACCTGAGGTGAAAATCTGGTCAGAGCTTCCGCAAAAGAACATGAATAAGCTTATGGAATTTTTACTTCGTTGTCCCTTTCGCATCAAAGGAAAAACCACCTTCAAGGAAGAGTTTGTAACCTGCGGTGGTGTTGACTTAAAATCCATTGATACGGAAACAATGGAGAGTAAAACTATGAAAGGAATATTTTTTGCTGGCGAAGTTATAAATATCGATGGTGAGACAGGAGGATTTAACTTTCAATCCGCATGGACTACGGCTTATGTTGCCGCAACGGCTATTGCTTTTAGTCAATAAATCTAGATTGATCCAACGTGATGGTAAAGGTGCTTCCTTCTCCTCGTTCTGATTTTAGATGAATTGATCCATTGATTTTGTTGAGCACTTCTTTAACCATATAAAGACCTAAGCCAGTGCCGTCAGAATTTGTAGAGGCACTGTAGAACATCTCGAAAACTTTTGGCTGATGTTTCACTTCTATTCCCTGTCCATTATCCGAAATTGAGATGATGACTTGCTCCCCTTTCTTCTTAAAATCGACAGAAATAAATGGATTGGGCTGATCCGTACGATGATACTTTACCGCATTATGAACCAGATTACTCATTACTATTTTCATTTGGCTATAGTCCGCAAAAAAAATATTGATCAGATTTGGATCGTAAAGGAATAAAATTGCGTCTGAGTTTTTATTAAACCGGATGTCTGAAAGTATATCCTCCATCAAGACATTAAAATCTATTTTTTCAATTTTTAGTTGAGCCTTAGTGCTACGCGAAAGGTCCAAAATGTCAGCAATAATCAAATCAAGTTTTTTCACCCGACCTTCAATCATGGCCATCACCTCCAGACTTTTGGGTTCTTGCATTTCAATCATGGCCACGCTTGTTAATCCTAAAACAGATGCAATCGGAGAACGCAGATCGTGCGATGAGCGATACAAAAAATTATCAAGTTCTCTGTTCGCTTTTTTTAGTTTGTTTCGCTCGTCTTCTAACAAACTAATTATCATACTCAGCCCTATACAGGACATCATCAATAAATCAGCAATACCAAAGAATACCGGAATCGGAAACTTGCCCCCGGTTACGTTTACTAACACTACCATGAAATAATAGGCCTGAACTAAACCAAATAAAATGAGTGACCCAAAAAGCATCCGATGGCCTATGCCATGGCCAAGAACAACTTTTCTAAACAGCATAACCCCGGCAGCGATAAAACTTATGCTGGTTATTAAATTCTTAAACCCTAACCGCAAAAAGTATCGCCCTAAGCTTGGTGCCGGGTCGTTATAAAATGAAAATGTCACAGCCAATGAAACCCCAATAATCAGAAGGCTAAGGATCCAGTAATTTTGGCTTGGAATTTTATCGCCTTTAAGTACTTGTCTCGTCCCAATCAGCAGGAAGAGAATATGAAAATAGGAATATGCCTGTACCGAGAAGTTAATTGAAAGCCGTCTTCTGTTTTCCCAAAATCTGTCAATGTAAACCCTTGTGCCAGCATCGCAAGTGAAAATGCAAGCCATGACCACGACCATGTTTTCAAGAATCTCCGGTTATAAAGCCTGCCAAAGTGTTGAAATACAATGAAGAGGATTACGCCAAAAGTAAATTGGGCTATATAGGCACTAAAAACGTTGTTCAAACTTTAGAATAATTTGATTGAAAAGTCCGGAAGATAAAGAAAGATGTTCTTCAAACGAGAGGAAAAAAGGCCTATTAAACCAAATTCCAAGGCAAATACCGCGCTGATGAAGGAACATTTTCGTCATGATGCTATTTATATCTCCTGAGACTTTCGTTCGTTGATCCTTTGTAAAAGGAGTCATTCTTTTGACTCTGCAAATGTAGACATAATACATAACAAAAAATGCTGACATAAGATCAGCATTTTGAAGTGGTGACGGAGGGAATTGAATGCTGACGCTTCGGTCAGCATCCTGGCTGGCGCAAAGGCGCCACGTCAGGACCCCCTATAATTCTCTCGATTGGATATTTTTCAATCAGTTCTATTGTCCTTTTGGCAGAAATATTTTTAAGTTTTTTTTCCAGGATTACTGCTTCTGATCGTTCCCCCTTTTGAGTATACCAAATCAAATCCCAAGGCAAATATCGAACAGTTGAAGGAACATTTCCGTCATTATGCTCTTTAAATCTCCTGAGAATGTCATTAGTTGATCCTTTGTAAAAGGAGTCATTCTTTTGACTCTGCAAAATGTAGACATAATACATAACAAAAAATGCTGACATAAGATCAGCATTTTGAAGTGGTGACGGAGGGAATTGAA
>JAENVX010000395.1 GCA_016650355.1 Bacteroidia bacterium
AGAGTCCATAGAAGATATTTTTGAACACGTGCAAAAGATATTTGAGACCTATGCTCTTGATCCTGTATATTATCATTTGAATCTGGTGTTTGAGTTTTTAAAACTGGAATACTACAATCACTATAAGGTCTATCGTCAGGCAGAAAAATATTTTGAAGAAGTAAATGATGCCGCGGCTAATCTCCTAACGAATTATAACTCCTTCACATTCTCAGCACAATTTCTACTTTCCAAGCTTAGCCGGTACTTACGGCATGGTACGGAGAAGGAATTGTATCTGGAAAACGAGAGTATGTTTATTGACTTTGAGGCAGATCTTTTGGATGTGCCAAGGCATACTGTGTACGTTTCCTATCGTGCGCTTTCTTGCTACTATGTTGATAAATATTCGGAAGCTGCAAAGTGGTTCAATCAATTGCTGAATGATGTGAGCTTAAAGAAATACCCATTGGCACAAATGGAGATTAAAGCAATGTTGGCCCTGCAGTATTGTATGCTGCACGACTTTGAGCTCTTCAATCAATTATCCAACAGCATACAGCGCCAGATCAGGATGCTTGAAACAGAAAATTGTGAAAACATCTTGGTCTTTCTGAAGATTTTAAAAATTGCTGTGAGCGAAGCTAAAAAGGACAAACCAAAAAAGATTTCTTCTCTGATCAGTAAATTTAAGGAACTAGAGGTGCCCTATTTTGCTCCCACTATGCTACTTAATATGGATGAAACTTTTATTGATAATCTAACTAACCTCGAGATTTAAACTTCCAGTTTTAGGAGACTGTCATTCGACAGAGGTTTGTTAAGGTATAATTTTACGTTTGGAAATTTTTTAGACCGGCTAAGATCCTGCGGATTAATGGAGGATGTAAGCATCACGATTTTACATTTCTTTTTGGCCAAATTTCCAAGTTTTTCAAACTCTACGAGAAACTGAAATCCATCCATAAGGGGCATGTCGATGTCAAGAAAAATGACATCGGGTAACACTTTGTCCGCAAAGTCAAGTTTTTCAATATTTTTTAGAAATTCAATGGCACTTTTTGCACCAGTGTGTGTATAAATGGTTTCTGTAATGTTAGCCGCCTCTATCATTTTTTGGTTGATGAGATTGTCAATCTCGTTATCATCAATCAACATCACAATACGGTAGACTTTTTCCTGCATGGTTGTTTTAATTTTGGCTACTAAAAATAGGTCAATACAGACTGGAATCCAAACATTGGCATTTATTACGAAATGTTGTTTAAACAGGCTTTTAAACGTCAAATTTTATTCCCTGTGCCAGCGGTAAACTACTTCCAAAGTTAATAGTGTTGGTCTGCCGTCTCATGTATAGTTTCCATGCATCAGATCCAGATTCTCTTCCTCCGCCTGTTTCTTTTTCACCGCCAAATGCTCCTCCAATCTCAGCACCAGAAGTACCAATGTTGACATTGGCAATACCACAATCTGAACCGCTTTGCGAAAGAAATTTTTCCATTTCCTGCATATTGTTGGTCATGATGGCCGATGATAGTCCCTGCTGAACACCATTTTGGTAATCAATAGCCTCGTCAATTGTTTTGTATTTGATCAAGTATAAAATTGGAGCAAAAGTTTCTTGCTGCACGATGGTGAAATGATTTTTTACTTCAGCAATCGCAGGCTTCACATAGCACCCCGAACTATATTCTTTTCCTTTCAATACGCCTCCAGAAACAACCAGAGAACCACCTTCAGCTCTAGCTTTTTTAAGTGCGCTTGTGTATGACTTTACTGCTAGTTTATCGATCAATGGACCAACATGGTTATTCGAGTCAAGCGGATTGCCGATTATGAGTTGTCCATATGCTTTCTTCAATCTTGCCTTTATCTCATCAAACACACTTTCGTGGATAATTAATCTACGTGTAGAAGTGCATCGCTGTCCTGCGGTACCAACGGCCCCAAACACAGCTCCACGGATGG
>JAENVX010000396.1 GCA_016650355.1 Bacteroidia bacterium
ACTACGAGTTGATCAACAGGTATCTCAGCTTTATTTTTTGTTTCGCTTAGTGCCTCAACTTGTGTTTTTAATTCATCTGTAGATAATCCTACAATTTTAGAGATCTTAATGCCTTGGGAATTCAGCACCGATACATTAATGATTTTTTTGAGATCATCGTCAGAATAAAATCTGATATTAGTAGAGGTGCGTTCAGGTTCGATTATGTTGTACCTTTTTTCCCAAATTCTGATTGTATGTGCCTTAATCCCTGAAAGCCGTTCTAATTCTTTAATTGAGTATTTACCCATAGCTCGAATTACATATTATTTTATCGATTCCATTTTCAAACACACAAACCGAAACAATGTTTAACTTTCAATCTAAAGTTCAACCTTTTTTGGTGAGGAAAAAAAATCAAGGTATCACCCGGAGCGATTTTACGCTTGCATTAGACTGGTTCAGAACAAAGGGCTGGGTGCCTTTTGATTTTCAATTGGAGGCCTGGAAAAGTTACCTTGATGGCTTTCATGGTTTGGTAAATGCACCAACAGGCAGCGGAAAAACGTATTCACTCATTGTTCCTGTATTATTACAAGCTATTCGGAATTCCTCTTCTTTAAAATCAAAACGCAAAGCTTCACTCCAGGTGATTTGGATAACACCAATTAGAGCATTAAGTAAGGAGATTGAATTTTCAGCGAAGCAGGCCATTGAAGGATTAGGACTCTCATGGCGAGTGGGCGTGAGGTCAGGCGATACATCCACTAAGCAGCGTCTGCAACAAAAAGAAAGGCCACCTGAGTTTTTGATCACCACGCCAGAGAGCTTGCATATGTTGTTATCTCAAAAGAATTACCCCGAATACTTTGAAGATGTGAAAGCCATTGTTGTGGATGAGTGGCACGAGTTGATGGGATCGAAGCGAGGTGTACAAGTTGAGTTAGCACTCTCAAGATTGAAAGCTGTTGCTACTTATCTTAAAATATGGGGCATCTCAGCCACTATTGGTAATATGGATCAGGCCCTACAGGTTTTATTAGGAAGCAGTTTTAAGAAAGATACCTTTAAAGTGATTCGCGCCAACATTGAAAAGCGTGTTGAAATCCTTTCTGTGTTTCCCGAGGAAGTGGAAAGAATGCCATGGAGTGGCCATCTTGGAATTCATTTATTAGACAAGGTTATTCCAATTATCGAACAAAGTACTAGCACCCTCATCTTCACCAACACACGCTTCTTTGCAGAGATATGGTATCAAAAAATACTTGAACGCGCACCTGAACTTTCTGGACTGATTGCTATGCACCACGGTTCCATCAGCAAAGATCTTCGCGAGTGGGTGGAAGATCAACTTCACAAAGGGAAATTAAAGGCGGTGGTGTGTACATCTAGTCTAGATCTGGGTGTTGACTTCCGGCCCGTTGAAACAATTATTCAGGTTGGTAGCCCGAAAGGGGTAGCACGTTTCCTGCAGCGGGCTGGTCGCAGTGGCCATCAACCAGGTGCTATCAGCAAAATTTATTTTCTACCGACACACACACTCGAATTAATAGAAGCAGCTGCGTTGCGCGAGGCACTCGTTCGCAAAGTTGTTGAAGACCGACTGCCTTACATACGATCCTTTGATGTATTAATTCAATACTTAATAACACTAGCTGTTTCAGATGGCTTTCGCCCGGAAGAAATTTATAATGAGATAAAAGGAACATTTAGCTTTTCAAGTGTTTCGGAAGAAGAGTGGGGTTGGATTCTTCAGTTCATAACTACGGGTGGGTCTTCCCTTACAGCCTATGATGAGTATAGAAAAGTGATTGTAGATAATGGTGTCTACCAAGTAGAAAATAAAAGAATTGCTTTTCGTCACAAGCTTTCAATAGGGACGATCGTAGGAGACACATCACTTTTGGTGAAGTACGTTACTGGAAAATATTTAGGCACAATTGAAGAAGGATTTATTTCCAGACTCAATCCAGGAGATGTGTTTTGGTTTGCTGGCCGCAGTTTAGAGTTGGTTAGAGTAAAAGAGATGGAAGCTCAAGTGAGGAAAACCACTCGCAAGACGGGTAGGATACCCTCCTGGCAAGGCGGACGAATGTCATTGTCGTCTCAGTTAAGTGAAATGATTCGTTTAAAAATTGATGAGAGCTCAGAAGGTCGGGACAAAGATCAAGAAATGAAGTTCATCCGGCCACTGATGGATTTGCAAAAATCACTGTCGCACTTACCATCAAAAAATGAGTTTCTCGTTGAATATTTACAAACGAAAGACGGGTTTCACGTACTGATGTATCCTTTCGAAGGAAGGTTTGTCCACGAGGGCATGGCAGCATTGGTAGCCTATCGTATCTCTCTCATTCAGCCAATTACTTTTTCAATTGCTATGAATGACTACGGCTTTGAATTGCTATCGGATGTCGAGATTCCTATCTATGAAGCGATCGAAACAGATATCCTGACTTCGGAAAATCTGTTGAAAGATATTCAAGCCAGCATCAACTCTACAGAGATGGCAAGAAGAAAATTCCGGGATATTGCGGCAATTTCTGGTTTGGTGTTTAAAGGTTTCCCAGGATCAAAGGTAAAAGACAAGCACATCCAGTCCTCTTCACAACTTTTCTTCAATGTGTTTCATGATTATGAAGCGCATAATTTGCTATTGCTGCAAGCGTATGAAGAAGTAATGGATTTTCAATTGGAAGAAGCGCGCTTGCGCAAAGCACTGAATAGAATTTCTAAACAAAAAATTATTATCCACGAACCAGTCCAGCCAACACCGTTCGCCTTTCCAATTATGGTGGATCGCATGCGCGAAAAGCTAAGTTCAGAAAAGTTGGAAGACAGGATTAAAAAGATGATGGTAAAATTTGATACTTGATTATTACTTCCTTCTATTATTCCCCCATCATAATAAACGCTCCCCAATAAAACGGCTCTGCATATTTTTTTCTAAGATCCTGTTGCGCCAAAAGGAAGGCACTGTGCTTATCCATTCCTTTCAGCCAGTTGCTATAGAAATTATTCATGAGCATTTGCGTGGCCCGATCGTCAACACTCCACAAACTCATGATGATACTCCTTGCACCCGCCACCAGAAAGGCACGCTGCAAGCCAAATACACCTTCACCGTTTTTAACCGTACCTAATCCTGTTTCGCAGGCCGAGAGTACAACCAGCTCTGTGTCTTCAAGCGACATATTCATCGCTTCATACGCAGTTAAAATTCCATCTTCGTGCCCCTCTTCTGTATTTGCGCTGGCCAAGATGAGCCCTGATAGAAAAAGTGGATTGTCTAAAAACCTAGCTTCCTCTGCAGAGGTGATGAACAGCTCTCCATCATCTAAAAAGAAACCATGCGTTGCGATGTGAAGGATCGGTGGACTCTTTATCTTCTTTATTGCTGCTTCGTTGGCCTGTCGTGCCAACAAGGTTGTAGCCTCGATTCCGGAAGTCTTAAATGCATTTGCAATATTTTCAACTTCAATTTTGGTGGCAGGTAAAGGTGGAATGCCATCACCCCGTAAAAATCCTCGTAGTAACCCCGATCGTAGTGAACGGTTTACCGCTCTTGCGGATCGTTCTGCTTTGGCTTCCATTATGGGTTCGTCCACGCCAAGTGTTTTGTAATCCGGGAAACCGAAAAGGTAAGCACCTGACTTACTCTTTCTTTGTCTAGCTAGTTCCAAAATATCGCGCGTATTTGTTTTCAGTTCAAGTGAAATTTCATCGATTAGATATTTAGAACTTTTAGGATTGTAAAGCGTGTTGGGATTGATTTGATTGAATACTCCATCCGGACTAAAGTATACTTTCGTGATACCTTTAAGTTCATCACGAAGTGGCTTCCAATAAAGATTGTAAGTAAGAGAGTCGGGCATTTGAAATTTTGTGGTGTTGCGATAGAAGCTTAGCATACGTCCTTCCATTTGGCCGCCCAATGCCCACTGAAAAACACGTGGACCAGTTTTCGTTTCAGAGGTAAGTATGAGTGCCATATAATTGATTCGGCCTGTGAAATAACCACCTTCATCCGGGGTATAGGTTCGAAAGCGCAGGACTTCCACTGCGGCTTCACCAGGTTTTAATTTGGACTGAACTTGTTTCCACGAATATGTTTTTCGTTCAAATACTTTTTTAAACTCTGCTGATTTTAAAATCAATTCTTTTTCCAACCCGTTTGCACGGATGCTGAGAGAGTCGCCAAGTAAAAAAGCTTCTTCATTTCCTTCGCTAAAAGCTTTGGCGAGTTGTTCTTTTAATGAAATCCAGGTCTCATATTGATTAATGAGAGCCGGGTTATTGCTTTGCATAATCGCTTGTCTTACTTTTTGAGTCGCATAAAAAATAATTCCTTTCGTGTTTAACGAGAGATCGTATAAGCGACCCAGTTCAGTTGGCTTGTCGCTATACCGGTCCAGCACAAAACTGATGTAAGCCTCCTGATCAATCTTGAATTTGCTGAAGTAAAACTTTGACTTTTCTTCTTCACTTAGTATTGGGAAATAGTCATCTATCTGTGCGTAATAGTTATTAATAAGCTCGTTAAAATATCCGTTCGCATCTGCTGGTTTATTTTCCCGCCACTCGTTGAGGCCAAGTTTTTGCAGCACCTCTCCATATCGAGGATGTCGGGCACCTAATAATTTCTTTCTCAGTTTGAGCGCATTTTGGAGATAGGTCTTGGCATCCGGAGAATTTTTACCCAGCAATGCTTTGCCTATGTTGAATTGGATGGTGCTGTACTCTAAACTGCCTTCTCCCAGTTCTTTTAAATAAATGGCTTCTGCTTGTCGATAAAGTACCAAGGCGCTATCGTATTGTCCCTCTAAATTGTACGAATTGGCAATGTTATTGAGGCGGGTTGCTTCATCAATACTTTGAGCACCGTTGATGCCAATGCCGATTTGCAATGCACTGCGAAGAAGTATTCTTGCCTCTGCTGTTTGTCCCTGACTGTTTAGCGTATTGGCTAGATTAGTAAGGGTTTTGATATAATCAGGATGATTAATTCCAAACACAATGCTATCGTGCCGCAACACCACTTTATACAGTTCAATTGCGTTTTCATACAACGATAAAGAATGAAGTGCATTTGCTCGGTTGTTCAACGTAGAATAATAGTCGTATTCTATATCTGGATTATCGAGTTGGCTTTGGTAAAATGCTTCTGCTGTAGCAAAAAGTTTTTCTGCTTCAGGTATTCGGCCCTCATTGACATAAAGATTGCCCAGGTTTACCGAAACCGTGTTGACATTGTGCGAGTTGTTTCCCTCAACAGATCGCAAAATTTTAAG
>JAENVX010000397.1 GCA_016650355.1 Bacteroidia bacterium
GTGGGTGGAGCTGCTGCCGCTGCAGCATTTCTCATCGCGAAATGGATTTCCTGAAGCTCACATTTAGAATCTAGCATGCAGAGCCCTAATTACTTCTTACTGGCATTGAAGAGTTTCTCTTTTTCATCTTTGGTTAAACTTTCATAACCACGATCAGAAATCTTGTCCAGGATGACATCAATTTCTTCCTGAGAAGCTTTGGCAAAACCTGTGGTGGCCTTTCTCGGTTCCGTCTTGCGATACGTAACTTTTACTGATGGTCGGGAAGTAAATAATCCCTTGAACCAATCCAGCGTAATGCTGATCCATCCACCCCAGTTTACCCCAATTTGCAATTGTTTTATGTAAACAAATCCCATTAATGCACCTCCAAGGTGAGCGATGTTACCGCCCGCATTTCCTCCAACGGAACCTAAAAAGGAAAGAACCATATAAAAGCCCGCGATGTATTTGATCTTTACCGGACCCAGGAATAACAAGAAGAAAGTATAGTTAGGTAACAATGTTGCCGCTGCAACCATTACGGCAAACACAGCACCCGAGGCTCCTACCATACCATCAAAAGTCGAGCGCTCCTTGAAAAAAGGAATTGTATTAAACACTAGTAGATAGACCGTACCAGCAGCGATGGCGCCAAGCAAATAAAGTGCTACCAACTTATCACCACCCAGGTATTCAATGAACAATTTGCCAAACCAATACAGCGCCAGCATATTAAAGAGGATGTGGAAAATATCCGTAAGGCTATGCGCAAAGGCATACGTGAAAATCGTCCAGGGTCTGGTGATAAATTCTGCGAGCTGTGGCGGAATTGAGAATTGTTTATGAACGATTTCAAAAAATGAAGCCATTCCTGAAACTGTAGAGAAGACATACAAAACCGCCAACGCCAAAAACATTACCACGTTGATGATAATCAACTGCACATGTGCATTGTTGGGTCGTTGAAATGCGTTTCTGAATTCTTCGAACATAATTTTTAAAACTAATGCGAGCTACTCACTTCACGCAAAGTTACTTAATAACCGCGGTCTCTTCCCTGGCTCCTCCAAATGCTTATTATTATAAAGGCAATAAATGCGCCTCCAAAGTGAGCCAGGTGCGCAACCGATCCACTTCGATCCATCGCATAGGTCAAAAACCCTACCACAAAAACCATGTACTTCGCTTTAATGGGAATAAAAAACAAGGAAATCTGCATGTTGGGAAAGGTTAAACCAAACGCCATTAATATTCCATAGATCGCGCCTGATGCGCCCAACATACTTCCAGCTGCACCTGGAAAAATAAAATAATTCATCAATGCATAGATGACTCCTGCTCCTATTCCGGTTGCAAGGTAAAACAGAAGGAATTTTTTATCTCCCCAATAGCTTTCCAGAATTGGTGCCAGCGATGCAAACGCCAACATATTAAACAGGATATGCATAAAGCTTCCATGCGCGAACATGTACGTTAAAAACTGGTAGGGTCTGAAGAAGCCCGAATTAAAATCGTACAAAGCAAGATAGTATGTTGCCTGTGGCATCATACTTTGAATAATGAAAATTACAACGTTTATGATAAGGAGCGTTCGAACTAGCGGAGTAAGGTTGCTAAACATGTGTGAGGTATTGATTATAGAGTAAAGTGATTTTCAATCTTAGACGAGTCAAAGATAAAAAAGGTTGGCCTCCCATCCGGGGAGAAGTTTAGCGTGCGGCATGCAAACAAACCTTGCACCACTGCCTCCATTTCTTCTTTCAATAATTTCTGACCTGACTTAATGGCCGTACGCTTGGCCAATGATTGCGCTATGTTTTCTTGAAGTGGTAAGGATAACTCAGCCTGATTCCTTTTAAACTGTTCAACGAGTCCTTCGAAAAGTTCTTTTTCACTTCCAGCGGCTTCTGTCGGAATACCCGAAACCAACACTGCATTTTTTCCAAAGACTTCAAATCGAAAACCTAAGGTTTTTATTTCATGCTCCATCTCCATCACCAATGCAAAATCTGAAGCGCTGAAGGTTATAGTTTGCGGAAATAAACTCTGCTGGCTACTCCCAGGATTTCCCTTTAATTGCAGCATGTATTTTTCAAATAACACACGCTCATGGGCTGATTGCTGGTCAATGATCATCAATCCACTTTTAACTTCCCTCACTATATATTTATGATGAAGCTGAAAGCATGTCTTTTCCTGGCTTACCGCCTCTTGCTCGTTATTCATTGAACTTTCAAACCGCATCGACACCTTCTCTTCCCGCTGTGAACCTGAAAAAAGCCTTGAATTGGTTTCTTCTCCCTCAAACAATTTTTCCCAATTGCTCAAGCTTGATCGCTGCAGCGAATTTCCAAATTGCTCATCGTAGTATTGCTCCTTGGTGAGCGGCTGCGATGAGTTGAGCTTATTAACCATGTTTACATCTCCCATAAAATCCAAAGCTGGAACTAAATTATGGGTACCTAACGCCTGCTTTACTGCTGAGCGAACCACTGCATACACGGCACGCTCATCATCAAACTTAATTTCAGTTTTAGTTGGATGAACATTTATATCAATGTGCTTTGGGTCAATCTCTACAAACAAGACATAAAACGGAAAACTGTTGTCTTGCAATAAACCTTCAAACGCACTGGACACCGCGTGGGCGAGATAGTTATTCCGAATGTATCTCTGGTTTACAAAAAGAAATTGCTCACCTCTGGTTTTTCGTGCCGCCTCTGGCCGACCGATATAACCCGTCACTTTAACCAAGGATGTTTCTTCCTGGCAAGCCGCCAATTGCTGTTGATATGATTTCCCGAACAAAGCAATGATTCGTTGGCTCAGTTTACCTGGAAGAAGATCATATACAATTTCGTCTCCCTGGATAAACATGAAAGCAACATTTGGGTGCGCAAGTGCAAGATGTTGAAACTCTTCAATGATGTGCCTAAGCTCAACTGGGTTAGATTTTAGAAAATTTCTGCGAGCCGGAATGTTGAAAAATAAATTCTTTACGCTAATGCTTGTGCCCTTTTCACAAGCAATTGCTTCTTGCTTCTTTACTTCTGAACCCTCCACCATTAATAAAGTCCCTAACTCCTGTTGTCCTAATCGGGTCTTCATTTCCAACTGCGACACTGCTGCAATAGAGGCGAGCGCTTCACCACGGAAGCCCATCGTTCGGATGGTAAACAGATCTTCGGCCTTGCGGATCTTTGAGGTAGCATGACGTTCCAAACTCATGCGTGCATCCGTCTCGCTCATGCCCATGCCATCATCAATTACTTGTAAAAGTGTTTTTCCGGACTCCTTCACAATCAGCTTTAATGAAGTTGCACCTGCATCAATCGCGTTTTCCATCAACTCTTTAGCAGCAGAGGCTGGGCGTTGTACTACTTCACCAGCAGCAATCTGGTTGGCAATAGAATCAGGAAGGAGTTGGATGATGTCTGGCATTAATGCGCCTTAGATTTTTTTTTGAACTTCAAATAAAGATAAAACGGAATGAACAGTAAAAGACCATAAAGGGAGTTTTTACCCCAGGTAAGAAATGCCATCATGAACAACACTAAGAAAAGTATTACACCTGTGCGAATTATTGCAGCATTTGGCGATGATGACGCTTTTGATCTCTTGCGCGCAGAATGAAATGAACCTGCAATACGTGAGCGATGCTTAGCAAGATCTTCCTCAACACCACTTTCATTTTCTATCTCACTTTTAATCCTTCTTTCCCGCTCTTCCATCTCTTCCTTTTTGGCATCGTAATACCTTGGATTGTAACTAAATCGTTGGTTTTGCTGAGACTTTGTAAATAATGAAATGATTTTCATACTCGGTTACTAAATTTACATTAGTGGCATGGCCGGAAACTTATCTATACTTAACTTTGTGTTGCACAAAAATGCCGTTATTCGCGTGCAATTACAAAGACCAAACGACCGGATGTTAAAAAAAGTTTTAGTTTGCATATATCTCCTCTCATTCATCTTTTCACTCCAGGCGCAAGACCGCAAAACACTTTGGGTTGACAGCGTCTTTCAAACCCTAAATTCAAAAGAAAAAATAGGACAGCTCTTCATGCTTCCTGTTTCTGCGTATGCTACGGAAGAGGAAATTGAAGATTTAGAGGATAAGATAAAAAGTTACGATGTTGGTGGGCTGATGATCGTTGGGGGCGGGCCTGTAAGTGTTGCGAATACATTAAATAAACTACAACGCATCTCCTATGTTCCGCTATTAGTCGGCATCCATGCCGAATGGGGTCTTGGGCAGAGCCTGGACAGTACCATGAGTTTTCAAAAACCGCTGCTACTCGGATCGATTAGTGATAACAGGCTTATCACTGCGCTTGGGCGAGAAATTGGGAAAGAAATGAAAACCCTTGGTCTGCATATCAATTTTGCCCCGCAAGCGGATATTTCCATTAATGGCAACGATCCCTTCTTGTATTTCGGTGATCATAAAAAAAGAGTTGCAGATCGATCACTTGCATTCATGCACGGGTTACAAGGTGAAGGTATCCTAGTTTGCGCGAAACATTTGCCATATCCAAAAGAAGATGATATAAAATCAGGCACTGCTCTTCAATTTGAAGTTAACAGACTGGATACACTTGAGTTTTATCCTTATCAAAAATTAATTGAAGGCAGGATTGACGGGATGTTAACTTCTCACCTTCATTTTTCTTCCCTCGAGAAAAACCAAACCATTCCTGCCTCCATGTCTCAAATTTTCATCAGCGAAATATTGAGAAGGAAAATGGACTTCATAGGCCTAACGTTTACAGAGATACCCTACTTGCAAACTTTGACTAATAAAACAGACGATGGAGAAACAGAACTACTGGCATTTATAGTTGGCAACGATGTGTTGATTGCGCCTCAGGATATGAAGGCGGCAGTAAATAAAATTAACAAAGCCGTGAGGAGAAATGATAAATTGATGCAACAACTTGATGCAAGCGTTAGAAAAATTCTGGAGGCAAAATTCAATGCTGGGCTACATGAATACCGACACATAAACACAGACAATCTAATTAGACAACTTTATTCGACAGAAGCAGTGTCATTAAGTAATCGATTATCAGAGGCTGCCGTCACTGTTGTTCGCAACTCATCATCTACCCTTCCGGTAAAGATTCTTGAAAACAAACGCTTCGCTTCAATTACTATTGGTAGGGAGGAACAAAACGAATTCAATGTTTATCTTTCAAGATATGTCCCCTTCCAAAACATTGCCATTCGCACGGCATCAGACACATTAAATATTGAAAAGAAAATTCAATCTTCAGATGTGTTGGTAATAGGCCTATACCCTTTGTCCGCTTCCTTCCAAAAAGATATAATTCATTTGATAAAAAAATGGGATACGCAAAAGGAAGTCATCTTATGCCTTTTCACAAATCCACAGTACTTACATGAATTTGAAGGCCTGTCTACAATTATTGAAGCCTACACCGATGAGTATCTGATGCCACAAAAAACAGCACAAGTAATTTTCGGAGGTTTGCCCGCTACCGCAACTCTTCCGTTAGCATCAGGAAATTCATTTCATGAAGGTGATGGAACTTCGATTTCCGCAATTGATCGCTTGTCGTATGGCATACCTGAATCAGTTGGAATGGACAGTAAGGTATTAGATCAAATAAAAACTATTGCAAAAGAAGCCATCGACATGGGTGCCACTCCAGGCTGCCAGGTATTGGTTGCCAGAAAAGGTAAGGTGGTATATCAACAATCATTTGGTTGGCTTACCTATGAAAATAAAATCCCCGTATCGGACGAAACAATTTATGATTTGGCTTCTCTAACAAAAGTATCCGCAACACTACAAACTGCAATGTTTATGCAAGAGAAAGGGTTGCTGGATCTGAATAAAAAGGTTTCCGTCTACCTGCCGGAGTTAAAAAATACGAATAAGAAAGACATCACAATCATCGATTTGCTAACCCACCAATCGGGGTTAGTACCTTTTATGATGCTATGGCCCCTTACCGTAAAGGACAGCATATACCTTCCTCATTATTATGGTAGCGTACGAAATGAGAATTATTCTCTTCAGGTAGCCCCAAACCTGTTTGCCAACAATAATATTAGAGATTCAGTGTGGACCTGGATTGTGAAATCCAAAATGCTTGATAGGCCACCACGCACCCCTTTTGACTATCGGTACAGCGATCTTGGATTTATGATCCTTAAGCAGTTGTCAGAAAAAATTCTGAATCAACCGATGGATGATTTCTTACACCAAAACTTATATGAACCGCTGGGGGCTTTTACAACGGGCTTTAATCCATTGGATAATTTTGATGCCCAAAAAATTGCTCCAACAGAAGATGATAAATTCTATCGCAAATCAACGGTGAAAGGAACTGTGCACGATGAGCGTGCTGCGATGATGGGTGGAGTGTCGGGCCATGCAGGATTATTTAGTACTGCCAATGATTTGGCAAAGCTAGGTCAAATGCTCGCACAGAATGGGCATTATGGAGGTCATACTTATTACAAGCCGCAAACTGTTGAGCTTTTCTCTAGCAAACAATTTGAAAAAAGTCGAAGAGGCCTCGGGTGGGATAAACCGGTTCAAGGCGATTGGAACAGCCCTACTTCTATGTACGCTTCTTCGCGTACCTATGGACACACAGGATTCA
>JAENVX010000398.1 GCA_016650355.1 Bacteroidia bacterium
AATATCTGGGTGCAAATACGTATAATAAAGTGAAGAAGGCCTTGGCATCGGATGCTGAGTTAGAGAAAAAATACGATATCCTTATGGAGGAAATGGCTAAGGATAATAAAGTGGAAGAAGTAGTGGAAGACGGCAAGTAATTTGCATCCATAGTTGATTAGAAAAAGTTGAATGGCTTCATTCAACTTTTTTATGGCCTGATGGGCTTCACGATTTTATCCAAATTTCCTAATGGAGCAGCTACTTTGACTTGCCTACAAACACAAGCTATTAGCAAATGAAAGCCAAATACTATTCCTTGTTGTTTATCATTTTGGTGATGTGGAGCTGCGACAAAAAAGAATATAGATCCATCGATGTACCCGACAACTTAAAATTTAAAGAGAACACAGCATTTTCTTCATTCGAAGATATTTCGTCTCCAAAGTTTAATACGCTCAAAGAAAAATATCAATTGGATACCGTCTTCCATGGCGAAAAGGATGAGTTTGTTAGAATGTTGCTTCTACGTGATTGGATTCGGGACGTTATCCAAATCAGCGATTTTGAGGAAGCCTACCCTGGTGACGATTATGCTGAAAACATTCTGGATGCTGCGCTCAACGGACAAGGCTTTCATTGTGGTCATTACATGATCGTACAGAACGCTGTCATGAATTCTTACGGTTACGTGACACGATGTATTGGTGCAGGGCCTGGTGCAAAGGGAGGCCCTGATGGTCATCATGGCATTAACGAGATATGGAGTAACAAATTTCAAAAATGGTTTTTATCCGATGCAAAATACAACCACCATTTTGAAAAGAATGGAATACCATTATCGGCCTTGGAAGTACGCGATGAATACTTAAAAAACAAAGTTGCTGATGTGGCATTGGTGAAAGGTGCCCATCGGATACCAATCGAGGATGACCATTTGCTTAATGCTAAAGGAGAAAATAGTAAAATAACCAAAGAGAGATTTGCTAAAACCTATACCTGGATAGAATGGGAAGCTTCTAACAATAGATTTACGGTCTGGCCGGATACTGCGGGTGAATTGGGTAGACTAAATTTTTATGCAGACGATTACTTTAAAAATAATACGTGGATATGGGACAATAAACCACACTGGGCCTACAATACAGAATTTATGATTTTGGTTAATGAACGTAACGCCATAGAGTGGACACCCAATACCATCAAGGCTGACGTGAAGATTGATGGCAACAAAGCACATATTGAATTACATTCGAACACGCCAAATTTTATGACCTATCAAATGAAAGAGCTTTCAGATGTAGACTGGAAAGATATTACAAGCACTGTGGAAATTGAACTAGAAAACGCTAAGTACGAATTGGAATTTCGATCGGTTAACCTTGCTGGGGTTCCTGGGGTAGCTTATAAAGTTATCATCGCTCGGTAAATCTACTTTATAAGATTACGATTTCTCACACGCAGGTTATCAAAGCTGCAATAAATAAATGCTCACTGTCTACGATTGAATATCTATTAAATCGTCCAGGTTGGCATTTAGCATTCTCCTGTATTCATTACTATACCATGTAAGAATGTCACTCTTATCGGCTACCATATTTTTGGATTTGCCGGAAGCTTCGTATGCGTTGTAACGTGAAGCAGCAAACATAATCGCTGCGCCTACATGCTCTTTGGATGCTTTTAAGGCAAACTCATTCGCAAGTGCGATAAACTTGTCAACCATTTCAGTTCGGGTCAGTTCTTCCTTTTCTTTGTTCATTTTTTTTCACTTTGAGATCCACTGAATGAAACTACTTTTTGTTTTTGTGTGCCAATCTTATCAATCTGCAATTCCACCTCATCGCCTGCTTTTAAAAATTGAGGCGGCTTTTGACCGGACCCAACTCCCGAGGGAGTTCCAGTAGATATAATATCCCCGGGTAATAATGTCATATGATGACTTGTATAGCTGATTAACTTGGCAACTTTAAAAATCATGTCTTTGGTATTTGCTGCTTGCATGACTTTGCCATTTACCTTTAACCAAAGATTCAAGTTGTGCGGGTCTCCAACATTTTGTGGCAAAATTAGGTAAGGGCCAAGCGGTGCAAACGTATCTGCACTTTTGCCTTTATCCCATTGCCCTCCATCTTTCTGCAGCTGCCATTCTCTTTCGCTGTAATCGTTCATGATGGAATAACCCGCTACATAATTCAACGCTTCTTCTTCACTGATGTAAGATGCTTTTTTACTAATCACGACTGCCAATTCAACTTCCCAATCCATTTTTTCAGAATTCTTGGGAATGATGGCGTTATCAAACGGCCCACAAAGAGCAGTA
>JAENVX010000399.1 GCA_016650355.1 Bacteroidia bacterium
TGGTAAGTCAACCTTAATACACGATACGCTCTTTCCTATTCTTAACCGGCATTTTTTCAACTCACGGACAGAGCCGTATCCATACACGAAGGTTGAGGGATTAAAGCAGGTAGATAAAGTAATTGAAGTAGATCAATCACCCATTGGCAGAACACCCCGATCAAATCCGGCAACGTATACCGGAGTATTTACTGACATTCGTGATTTGTTCTCACAAATGCCCGAGTCAAAAATTCGTGGCTACAAAACGGGTCGCTTCTCCTTTAATGTGAAAGGAGGAAGGTGCGAAACATGTGAAGGAGCAGGATTGCGACTGATAGAAATGGAATTCTTACCAGACGTTTACGTGCCGTGTGAAACGTGCAAAGGCAAACGCTATAATCGTGAAACGTTGGAAGTGCGTTTCAAGGGAAAATCCATTAGTGATATATTGGACATGACGGTGGAAGAGGCAGTAACGTTTTTTGAAAATCAACCGAGGATATTGAGAAAAATCCAAACGCTAAGTGAAGTTGGGTTGGGATATATTTCATTAGGCCAACATGCCACCACACTTTCAGGGGGCGAAGCGCAACGCGTAAAGCTAGCAACCGAACTTTCTAAACGCGATACAGGAAAAACACTTTATATTCTGGATGAGCCAACAACAGGCCTACACTTTCAGGACATCAGTCATTTGCTGGATGTCTTACAGAAGCTAGTCAATAAAGGCAATACTGTTTTAGTTATCGAGCATAACATGGACGTGATTAAATCATCGGATTATATTATTGATCTCGGTCCGGAGGGCGGTGAACAGGGCGGAAGGATAGTTGCAAAAGGAACTCCAGAAGAAGTTTCAAAGAACCCCGCAAGCTATACGGGTAAGTTTTTAAAGATGGAATTGAATTAAAGTAGATATTAAAGCTTTAACCATGAAAAAGAATATCGTCATTGGAGTGTTAGCACTGATTTCAATTCTTTCCATTCTATTTGCTTTGGTAGAAAAAGCAGAGGCCGAAAAACAGGTAGAACTTGCTCAAAAGAGTGCAATTGAAGCTCGGAAAGCTCAAATATTAGCCGAGGAACAAAGACAGATTGCTATTGAATGTGCTAACAGCAAAACAAAATGATCCCGTTCAAGATTAGCCTCCCTTCACATCAACGAATACCTATTTTATTAAGTGTTCCTCACTGTGGTACATATTTTCCTGATGAGTTAAAAGATCAGTATAAGCCTGAGCTACTGGCTGCACCGGACGATACGGATTGGTTTGTGGATAAGTTATACAGTTTCGCTCCAACGATGGGAGTGACGATGATCAGCGCTACTTATAGTCGTTGGGTGATTGATTTAAATCGCGATCCGGAAAGTAAACCACTTTACAATGATGGAAGAATCATCACCGGACTTTGCCCTACTACCAATTTTTTGGGAGAACCGATATACAAAGATCATCGAAATGAAGTTGAGCGACCGGAAGTTCTAAGAAGATTCGAAATTTATTATCGCCCGTATCACACAAAGATTCAGGAGTTGCTAAACGATTTGAAGGCTGAGTTTGGAATTGTTTTGCTGTGGGATTGTCATTCCATCAGGCAGGTGGTGACCACTATCCAAAAAGAAAAATTTCCTGATTTGATTTTAGGCGATGTTGATGGAACTTCGGCCTCACCAGGAATCATTGAAACGGCCTTAGGGGTTTTAGACCACGGATCCTATTCAGTTAGTCACAATCACCCATTTAAAGGAGGCACGATTACGAGGCAATTTGGCAAACCTTTAGAAAACCAACATGCTTTGCAATTGGAGATGACAAAAATCAACTACATGGATGACCGCGAAATGCAATACAATGCAGAGAGAGCCACTAACATGCAATTGTTATTATCTAATACATTATCGAAATTGAGTGAAAAAATGGGAGTTTGACCCCAAAGGCATATAAAATTAAGGGATGTCATAAATTATGCGGCTATGAAAAACATGTTTTATGCAGGTGTATTTGTTCTTTTTGTTGTGTTTGGCCTCACTGCCTATCGGCAAAGTGAAAAGGCCAATGTTTTCAGGGAGGAAAAAAATAAGATGCACCAGGCATTGATAAAAATGAGGAACCAAGTACAGGCTTCACAAGTGGAGATATCCAAACTCAAGCAGATAATAGAGGCTGAAAGAAAAAATACGGAAAAGCTAGTGCAACAGGCAATGCAGAAAAAGTAGGATTTCGCATGAAATTCTATCTTTTCAATTCCCTACTTCTTAACAATGGATGGCTTACACCGGCTTATGTTGGTGTTGATAGCGAGGGTATTGTTCGATACTTAAAAAATATTCCTCCTGAAGAATCAGTTGCCTTGGAATCAGTACCGGGTTTTGTTGTACCTGGTTTTCAAAATGCACATTCGCACGCATTTCAATATGCCATGGCTGGCCTTGCTGAGAATCATCCCGTAGGAATAGATGATGATTTTTGGACCTGGCGGGAAGCTATGTATCAATGTGCATTGACCGTTGATCCGGATCATGCTGAGGCCATTGCGGCTATTTTGTATGGTGAGATGCTGAGGCATGGCTATACACATGTTGCAGAATTTCATTATCTCCATCACGATAAGGATGGGAAGCCCTACTCCAACTTAGCGGAGATGGGTGAGCGTATGATTGCAGCTGCAAAGACAGCGGGGATTAAAATAACATTAGTACCTGTTTTCTATCAGAAAGGCGGCTTTGGTTTAAATCCACAACCCCGCCAAAGAAGATTTATTTCAAAAACAGTGGATGATTATTTCAACCTGCTGGAAGCATCAAAGCTTGTTTTAAAAAACTATAGCAATGCACGACTTGGATTTAGCGTTCATTCTTTGCGCGCAGTTAA
>JAENVX010000400.1 GCA_016650355.1 Bacteroidia bacterium
ATGTTGGCTGGAACTTACACCTGCTAATCTTTACTCCAGAGCCCGAGCCTTTTGTCTTTCCCTTTTTCTAATTTCGCCCACCGCCTATGTTACGAAAACTTCCTTGCTGCTCTTGAAATTGTCAATAAGGTGGTGTATACTTTTCCTATGCGATAGTGCCGCACAATAAAAACAGCGACACTATAAGAAACCCGTGAGGGCCCAGCCTAGTTTGGATTTGAACTTATCAAATCTGAGTTATGCTCGGCCCTCTTTTGCTTTAGTCAAGTGCTGAGAAAACATATAACACAAGCTATATGGATGAAGCCAACCCTAAGAATGCCTACATCTTCAACACCCAAGAGGTATACAATGACAGACGATTATGAAAAAGAGATTTTCTCTCAGGATTTAGCATTATCTGTTAAAGAGATTGAGAAGATAATTCAGGATTTTTTCAGCAAAGGAATAGACGCGCATGGAATAAAATGGCAGATAGAAATTATAGGAATTAAACAGATTTTAGTGCTTTACCAGCAAAATCAAATAATCTCGCCTGAGAATAAGGTTCCTAGTGGACACTTTGAAATAAATCCAATAAACGCACATTCTGACAGGCCTGTTCACCTTAAGATTGTCTCGTTCAGAAGTGAGTTAGATAGTTGGTGGTTGGAGCTATCTCAAGTAATACAGACAGTATCTGTAATGCCAGGCGTTTTTCCATCGTTAATCACAGGCATTTCGCGTGAATTGTTGACAAAAATCACAGCATCAAATTTGCCTGAAACTCAAAACAAACCTGAAAAGCCTAAAAAACCAGAAATGCCTGAAAAGAGATCGGGCCTAGATAATTGGTACAGGTATTATCATGCATGCAAAGGAGGCGGCTGGAACATTACTTTGGAAAATATTGCTCAAGAAAGTGGATACACACCAGGCTATATTCGCAACAACCATGCTGCATATAAGAGAAAGCAGGGCTACTAAGCACATGACAAAAACATATTACAAAATGTGACACTGTTGTTATCACACCAATGTAAGCAGAAATGATAAAACCAGAACATTGCAAGGCGTTCTGGTTTTATCATTTCAAGATGCTGTAAAAGGTTTGAATATAGGCACAGACAGGCGTACACTTATGGTCACTCACACTTTCATTTTACCCCCATCTCCCAGGCAAACCGCGCTTGACTTCCTGGATGGAAAACAATATCTAGCGATCGCGATCGATTCGTTCCTGATTGATCGCAAAACAAAAAATCGCTCACCACGAACGATAAGATATTACAGAAACTACCTTGTGGCATTCGAAAAATACTCATCTTCACAAGCAGTCACCAGTATTCTAGATATCGTCCCCGACTTTTTACGCAGCTACATCCTTATGATCAGTCAAAATCATAATCCAGGAGGAGTTCATGCTGCCTATCGCTCCCTACGTGCATTCTTATTCTGGGTGGAGAAGGAAGAATTAATGCCTCCGGATTGGAAAAATCCCATCAATAAAGTCAGCGCTCCGTTCGTTCCCGAAAAAATAATTGAACCCATCACACTTGAAGATGTTCAATCACTATTAGTAACCTGCAAGGAAAACACTTTTTTTGACAGGCGCGATAAAGCTATAATTTTTTTCCTGCTTGATACTGGTGCCCGTGCTCAGGAAGTCTGCGACATAAATCCTGAGGATGTCGAAATAAATAGTGGCAAGGTAATCATTCGTGAAGGAAAAGGACGCAAGCCCCGATATGTCTTTATAGGCAAAACAGCAATTAAAGCGATTCGCACTTATTTACGTCTGCTTGAAAATCATAAATCGCCCGCCTTGTTCGTGTCTAAAACAAGGGAGCGTCTCACATACGATGGTCTTCGGCAGCTTATACAACGGCGCTCAAATATGGCGCGCTTGAAAAAGGAACCAACACTACATGATTTTCGCCGCCAGTTTGCCTTATCAATGCTAAACAATGGTGCAGATATATTTTCATTGCAACGCTTGATGGGTCACGAAGATATCAGCATTTTGCGTCGTTACCTGGCACAGACCACCGAGGATATTCGAGCTGCACACGAAAAATTCTCCCCTGTTGAAAATTATTCGTGGAGATAAAATATTGACAGTCCTCAAATCTATAAAACTATAACATTTTACGCACAAAGTTTCCCTTTCAGAAGATCGGGAAACTTTTGTTTTAACATTGATGGGATTTTGAAAAAGGTATAAAATATAGATATAAACGTCTGTATTTGTGAGCAGACGATCATTCATTAGCTGAATAGCCCTATATACAGGAAAACTTTTACTTGCAAGCCAATTGGACCTAGATATGGCGGTATAAATTGCCTGCGAATCGATTTAGAACAGCAAACGATTCGTAATCGTTAGGTCGTCGGGTCGTAGCCGACCGGTGGCTCAAAGAAATTCCCTTAAGCCAAGATAATAATTTCAAATTAATGTGAATGTGACTGAAAGGAAAGCGGGCTAACTCTTTGTTAGCCCGCTGAACTTGTATCAGACATTCCCGCAGTGTGTGAACTCTTGCATTTCAATTCATCGATCCAGGATCATACTCTATGGAAACAA
>JAENVX010000401.1 GCA_016650355.1 Bacteroidia bacterium
TACAACTTACCCTTCGTTGATGTTCTTCACCAACGATACATCAAGTACCAAGCGATGTAGATAGAACGCAAACAAAAATAGAGCGCGGTCTCGTCCTGATTCGTCATATATTCTTCCAGTCCAGGCGCGTTCGGAGGGGCTAATTTCTAAATTGATATCCAAGAACGCGACCGTTCATGTAATCCACAGTTTTCATTTCTGTTTATATATAAATTTAGAGGTGTATTAGCGAAATTAAAGACATAACTTAGACCTACATTCTAATGCTATGATCAATCAAATTAACACCAACCGGAGAATATTTATCAGGAATCTTGGCCTCTTAACAACTGCCTTGTTGGCAAACGGTTTTATTTTCTCCGCACCTAAGAAATCCAAAATGAAGCTTGGGTTAGTCACGTACTTGTGGGGTAAGGATTGGGATATCCCAACGTTAATAAAAAATTGCACGGCTGCGAATATTCTGGGTGTAGAGCTGCGCGTAGATCACGCCCACGGTGTTGGGCCGGGTATTTCAGCTGAAAGACGCAAAGAGGTGAAGAAAATGTTTGCAGATAGTCCGATGAAAATTGTGGGCATGGGCACGAATCAACAATATGATTTTGTGGACCAGGCTCAACTCAAAAAATCAATTGAAGAAACCAAAGCTTGGATAAAGCTTTCGAAAGATGTTGGTGGAACAGGTGTGAAAGTAAAACCCAATGCATTTCACAAGGAAGTGCCGCGTGAAAAAACCATCGAGCAAATAGGGAAGGCGCTCAATGAAGTTGGAAAGTATGCAGCTGACAATGGGCAAAAGATCAGGCTGGAAGTGCATGGCACTGAAACACAGGAGTTGCCCAACATAAAAGCAATTATGGATGTAGCTGACAACCCCAATGTTTTCACCTGTTGGAATTCTAACGATGAGGATTTGATTGGGGGTGGTTTGGCGTATAACTTCAACCTCGTAAAGAACAGGCAGGGTGATACGGTTCACGTTCGTGAATTAAATATTGGTTCATATCCCTATCAGGATTTAATGAATCTGTTTGTCGGTATGGATTATGACGGATGGATTTTGTTGGAGTGCCGAACCGAACCTGAAGACAAAGTGGCTGCCATGAAGGAACAATACGAGGTATTTAATACGATGGTGAAGAACGCAAAAGGGAATCTTAAAAAATAAATTTCACAGACATGAAAAAATCAGAAGCAGTTACGCGAAGAGATTTTATTAAGAACACCACCGCTGCCGCTATGGTGTTGGGATTTCCGTCAATAATTCCATCCAGCGCATTCGGAGCTAACGATAAAGTGCAGGTAGCAGTGCTGGGGGTTAATGGCCGGGGCAAAGACCACATAAAAGGATTTCAGGGAGTTGCAAAAGCACAAGTCGCATTGCTATGCGATCCTGATAAGAATATTCTAACAACAAGAGCCAATGAATTTGAAGCAACATATAGCGCTAAAGTAAAAGTAGAGCAGGATCTTAGAAAGGTTTTTGAAGACAAAAGCATAGATGTTGTTAGCGTTGCGACACCAAATCACTGGCATACGTTGGCCGCCATTTGGGCCATGCAGGCTGGTAAAGATGTATATGTCGAAAAACCAGGTACACATAATTTGTATGAGGGAAAAAAATTAATTGAAGCAGCTAAAAAATATAAGCGCGTAGTGCAGCATGGGGTTCAGCTTCGGAGTTCAGTGGCTATTCAGGAAGCTATTAAACATTTGCGTGACGGATTGATAGGTAATGTTTACATGGCGCGTGGGTTAGTATTTAAATGGAGACCAGACATTGGCAACAAAGGTGTATCCAAGGTGCCGGAAGGATTGAATTATGATATCTGGACGGGGCCTGCTGAAATGCGTGAGTACTCAGAAAACTATGTTCATTACAATTGGCATTGGTGCTGGAATTATGGTAACGGAGATGTGGGCAACCAGGGTATTCATGAAACGGATTTATGCATGTGGGGCTTAGATGTTGGTCTTCCAGAGAAAATTACGTCAATGGGTGGTAAGTTTTTGTGGGATGACTATAAAGA
>JAENVX010000402.1 GCA_016650355.1 Bacteroidia bacterium
AGCAGCCCCATCCGAAACAGATCCCTGAAACATATATTTTATAATAGCAACCCAATCTAAAAAAATACGAATTGGCAACTTCCAAAGTAAGTGACCTGTGCTTAGGTGTTTGACTATCAAGCTGAGACCATTTCTGAAATTGAGATAAGTTTTTCGAGGATTAGATACGGATAAAGTTCCTCCTCCTAAATGATAAACAGTACTGGCTCCTTGATAGAGTACTGAATAACCAGCCCTATTAAGCTTCCAGCAAAAATCAATTTCTTCCATGTGAGCGAAGAAGTCTTCGTCAAAGCCTTCCATTTTTCTAAAGAGTTCTGCTCTCACAAAAAGGCAGGCGCCAGTTGCCCAGAATATTTGAAGAGTGTCATCATATTGATGTTTGTCTATTTCAAGCGAATTGAAAATCCGTCCACGACAAAAGGGATACCCAAGCGTGTCGATGAACCCTCCTCCAGCACCTGCATATTCAAAAAGTTGTCTATTAGAGTAGGATAGTATCTTCGGTTGAGCGGCACCAACGGTTGGCTTGTTTTCAAATAAAGTGACAACAGGCTCAATCCAATTCTCTGTGACTTCAACATCAGAGTTTAGGAGTACAAAATATTTTGCCTCTATTTTTGAGAGCGCGTAGTTGTATCCACCGCAAAAGCCAAGATTACTGGAAATCCTGATCACCTCAACTTGCGGGAATTCTTTCGTTAATACCTCTACTGATTTATCGGATGAATTATTATCAGCTACTATGATTCTTGCGTTTTCACTAAATTTTAACACTGAGGGAAGAAACTTTCTGAGTAGTTCCTCGCCATTGTAGTTGAGAATGACAACGGCAGTTTGGGTCATCCCATCATTGAGCTAAAATCCATTCCAGGTATATTGGGTAAAATACCTTCAGTACTTTTTCGGATTTCCTCCCTGGCGAGCACATCTACTTCTTCTGAGGCTTTGTTGACCGCTGCTACGATCAAATCCTGCACCAAAACTTTATCTTCCGATTTTAATATGATAGGATCAATATCCAGACTCAACAATAGTTTCTTTCCGTTTACTGTTGCAGTCACCATGCCGCCACCTGAATCAGCCGTAGCCTTGATCGATACTAAATTTTCCTGTGCTTCTTTCATACGGGCCTGCACTTCTTTCACTTTACCCATCATTTTCATCATGTCGAACATAAAATCTGATTTAAGAATTCGAGTAAGATTCTTTTTTTACCTTCAAATGTAATCGGTAGAACCGATACTTATTTACTCAATAACATGACCGTGCCTGATTGGTTATAGCTTTGCCCAGCAAGATTAACCATGTCAGCCTTCCAAATGTAAGCACCCTCAGGCAGGGTTACTCCATTTCTTTTTCCATCCCAAGCTTCACTCTTTTCTGTTGTAAAAATTAAAGTTCCCCATCGGTCAAATAAATTCAATTCTATTTTTACAATAAACTCTCCAGTAACCGTAAACGTGTCGTTAAGATTGTCCCCGTTTGGCGTGAAAGCAGTCGGGGAAATAAGATGCGTTTCCTTTACAAATGATAAAGAGTTGGAGATAGATGTGCTGATGCCTGCTTCATTAGAGTTTGCAATAACTTTATAAGCTACAAATTGGTTTTTCGGATCAGGTTGATCATCTACAAAGATTGTATCGGTGCCCACGTCAAACTTATTAATCAACAAGCCTCCCAATCCATACTTTTCAACCGTATAGTTCTTCACACCTTGTTTCCATCCGGTATAGCTGCTCCAATTGAGCGAGATAATATTTTTTTTATCCAACGCGCCATTAAGTCGTACGGGGCAGATGCTCTCCCCAGCCGTGCTTAAGTTTCCGCAGATATCAGAATAGTTAACCACGTAACAAAAATTAAAATTGGTTTGATATGAAGGATCATTAAATTTCTTGTCCGGAGTCTCTCCAACAAATACGGATTGACCAGAAAATTGTGATCTGAAAACATTAAAGTCTGCGGTGAGAATTGTTGGATCGAGTTGCCAGCTCAAAGCAACACCTGGATCATTCACTACAGAACTTATATTATCAATTGCTGGAGGTACGTTCGTGTTAAACGCAGTACCGCACTTTTCAAGTGAGATACTCTTAGCCCCGTTTGAATAGTTACTTGTAAGTGTATAACAATAATCTATTTTACAGATTGCATCTGTATCATCTATCGACAATGGTGAAGCCCCAGGCCGAGTGAGCGTTAAATCCGTTACGTTGTTTTTTTTTCGCACAAATGTCATACTCGATATTCCAGAAGTTGAGGTTGTCCAATTCAACGTGTTTATACCGCTTTTGATATTCAAATCGAAATCCTGACTACAGATTGTATTTGAATAGGTGTTTTGATTTGCACATGGATCATATGAACTCAATCTGAAGCAATAATAATTATCATCCACTTTGAGGTTGGGAACAGCAAGGGTATTGACTCCAAAAACCGTTTGATAAAGTTGAAATGAAGAGCTCGAATTAACACCAATCTCACTTCGATACTGAATATTGGCCGCAGTTGAAAAATCAAGTTTGATGTTGGTGGCATCAGTGGAAGTAAGTGTGGTAATTGTAGTTGGTGGCAAAGAGTTTATGGCATTAAAACTTTGCATGACATTGGCGCAATTGTCTGCTGAATTTAAATCGCGACCACGTACCGTTATTGTTTTTGCTCCAGATGAACCATAAGAGTGCGGCCCTGCCAGTATGGAATTGCTAAACGGTAAAACATATTCGG
The DNA here is from genome assembly GCA_016650355.1 of Bacteroidia bacterium. GTDB lineage: Bacteria > Bacteroidota > Bacteroidia > Cytophagales > Cyclobacteriaceae > ELB16-189. The sequence continues at coordinate 2,731 of JAENVX010000402.1, forward strand.
CAATCCCATCATTTGTAAAATCAATCAGGTATTGATCGTAGTTGTTGTCTTTTACTCTCATCTGTGCTTTGTTGCTGGCACAGCTATAAATCTCGAATTGAGGCTCGATGTTTTGATCTACGGTGATGGAAATATCGTCTGATC
>JAENVX010000403.1 GCA_016650355.1 Bacteroidia bacterium
AGGTGCTCATGTACATTAAGAGTGTCCTTAGCCAGTCTGGGCAAAAGTTAGATCCAAAGGCTTTTAAAAAAGAAGCTATGAAGGAAATACGCCAGGCATTGCGCAAGAGCAAAAAGGGTTTGCAGTTAGCAGCCTAATTTGTCCAGTATTATTTTTTTAAGGTACCTCGGTATCAGAGGATTCTTTACCCCTTTCCAATTCGTATTACTAAAATGTTACCCAGACATTAAGCATCTATTCGCTTAATTGAATGTTTATCAGCAAGGGTTTAATTGTATTTCACATAATTCTCCCACTTTGCAATCACCTCCTTAAAGTCTGGTGGTAGCTCTGAATCGAATTGAATGAATTTTTTTGTGGTAGGATGAATGAATCCTAAACTTTTAGCATGCAATGCTTGTCTAGGAATGATTTTGAAACAGTTATCGACAAACTGTTTGTATTTGCTAAAAATTGTTCCTTTCAGGGCTTCACTGCCTCCATACATTCCATCATTGAAAAGTGGATGACCAATATATTTCATGTGTGCTCGTATTTGATGCGTTCTACCTGTTTCAAGTCTGCACTCAATAAGAGAAACATATCGAAAGTCTTCCAGCAATTTGTAATGGGTAATAGCGTGTCTTCCAAAATCTCCTTTCGGAAAAGCTGTAGTTATTCTTCTGTCTTTTAAGCTGCGTCCAACATTTACGTTTATCGTTCCTTCCGCAGGATCAGGCAATCCCCACACGATCGCATTATACGTTCGCTCAATGCTGTGATCAAAAAATTGCTTGGCTAAACCGATCATCGCTACTTCTGTCTTTGCAATGACTAAAAGCCCTGACGTATCCTTATCAATTCTATGCACTAATCCAGGCCTTCCTTCATTGCCCTTCATTTCAGGAAGATTCTGGAAATGATACGTGAGAGCATTCACTAACGTGCCACTCCAATTTTGATATGCGGGGTGTACCACCATACCGGCAGCCTTATTAATCACCATCAACTGATCGTCTTCAAACACAATATTGAGCGGGATATTTTCCGGTTTTACATCGGTATCACGAGGTGGTTCCGGCATTGAAACAATGACTACATCGTTGGGATGGACTTTGTAACTGGGCTTAATTGATTGTTCGTTTACCTTTACAAACCCTTCATGAATGCCTGCCTGAATTTTCGTTCGCGTTACGTTTGGCAGACGATCCATTAAAAACTTATCGATTCGCACCAGGCTCTGACCTGCATCTGCAACGATGCGATGATGCTCAAAGAGTTCATCGTCCTGCTCCTCTATAAATTCCTCTTCATTATTCATTTTTTGTTTTTGACACAACTGTCTTAAAGTAAAAATGTCCTACACCTTGCGATGCAGGACATTTCATGAATCACTAATAGCTTTTAAAATTTTACTTCCGGTGCTTTGTCAGAACCTTCTGCTGCCTGGAAGAATGCTTTTTCTTTGAAGCTTCCAATCATAGCAACAAGATTTCCCGGGAACCCGATAATGGCAGTATTGTACGACTGAACCGCTTCATTAAACCGCTTGCGCGAAACCGAAATTCTATTTTCTGTACCTTCTAACTGTGCTTGTAAATCGAGGAAGTTTTGATTTGCCTTTAACTCAGGATAGTTTTCTGAAATAACCATCAGTCTGCCCAAGGCAGAACTAATTCCACTTTGCGCCTGCTGGAATTCTTGGAGTTTTTCAGGTGTCAAATTACTCGGATCAACTCTTATTTGGGTTGCGCTGGCCCGGGCCTGAATAACATCTGTAAGTGTCTTTTGCTCGAAAGTCGCATAGCCCTTTACTGTGTTCACCAGATTCGGGATCAAATCCGACCTACGTTGATAGTCAGATTCAACGTCTCCCCATGTTTTTTTTACTTCTTGGTCCTTGCCAACAATGCCGTTGTATTTTCCAACTCCCCAGAGCACCAAGATGCCGAGGATAATCCAGGGTATAAACTTTTTAAAGCTTTCCATAATGTAAAAAGGTGTTTATTTCGCGCAAAGGTAAAACCAAACGGGTTGATCGCCAAGTTTCTTTTAGGTAGGCATGTGGCCAAACTCCGATTAATCTGCCAACTTCAACTCAAAAAAAAAATCCTTAAAATCAAGGAAATTCTAAGGATTTATAAGTTTTGCCTATGTGATCAATACACCAAACTCTGCTCTTTTAAAAACTCTGCAATCTGTATAGCATTTGTCGCAGCCCCTTTTCTCAAATTATCAGACACGATCCACATGTTCAGCGTTTTGGGTTGCGATTCGTCTCTACGTATACGCCCAACAAACACTTCATCTTTTCCATGAGCATTAATTGGCATCGGATATATGTTGTTCTTCACATCATCTTCCACAATAACGCCTGGGGTGTTTTCCAAAATCTGACGAATTTCTTTCAAATCAAAATCATTATGAAATTCTACATTAACTGCTTCAGAATGTCCTCCAATTGTTGGTACCCGAACAGTTGTTGCGGTAACACCAATTGATTGGTCTCCAAGAATTTTTCTGGTTTCAAACACCATTTTCATTTCCTCTTTTGTGTATCCGTTGTCTGTGAACACATCAATATGAGGAAGAGCATTCATGTCAATCGGATGCGGATATACTTTTGGACCATCAATTCCTTTCCGCTCGTTCATCAATTGCACCACTGCTTCTTTGCCCGTGCCGGTAACCGATTGATACGTAGAAACAACGATACGCTTGAGTTTATATTTGTTATGCAAAGGCGCCAACGCCATCACCATTTGTATGGTTGAACAATTTGGATTGGCAATGATACGGTCGTCTGTCTTTAGCTCTTTGCCATTGATTTCAGGAACAACTAATTTTTTATCGGGATCCATTCTCCAGGCAGAAGAATTGTCAATCACCGTAGTGCCCATCTCTGCAAAGCGTGGTGCCCACTCCAAAGATGTGCTGCCGCCCGCTGAAAATATTGCAATATCTGGAGCAAGTTTAACAGCCTCCTCCATACTTTTTATCGTATAGGGCTTACCCTTATACTTTATTTCTTTACCAACATTTTTGCTGGAAGCCACTAAATACAATTCATCAAATTTAAAATTCCTTTCTTCGAGCACTTTTAAGATCTCTTGTCCCACGAGGCCAGTTGCACCTACCACTGCTAATTTCATTGCGTTTTTTATTTTTTAAAGTATCAAAAATAGTATATTCGAAAACACCATGAGAAAGTTTTTTACTCTTAAACTACTTTTTTTTGTTGCTAACGTTTGTGTGGCTCAGATCAATGATAGTTTCTCTGACGGGGACTTCACCTCAAACCCAGTTTGGTCTGGCTCCAATGCTGATTTCATAGTTAATGGATCAAACCAACTGCAGCTAAGTAACTCCCTTGCAGGCACATCATATTTAACAGTCCCATTCAATGTGGCTGACTTGTCTCAGTTCGATTTAGAATGGCAAGTGTATGTCAAGCAAACATTTGCCTCCTCGAGTAGCAACTTTGGACGGGTCTATTTGGTAAGTGATCAGCAAAATCTTACACAACCTCTGAATGGCTATTACTTACAATTTGGAGAAGCTGGAACAATTGATGCCGTTGAGTTATTCCAACAAACCGGTACAGTTCGAACATCAATCTGCCGGGCAACAAATGGCTCTATTGCTGCTTCATTTGCATTGCGTATTAAAGTTTTGCGCAATGGCTCGGGTACGTGGCAGCTTCTCGTGGATTACAGTGGGGGTAATTCTTTTAACCTGGAAGCATCAGGAATTGATGCAACACATAACACCTCTTCTTTTGCAGGAGTTGTGTGTGTCTATACATCGACAAATGCAAACAAGTTTTTTTATGACGATTTTTTGATTTTAAACACACCTATTCCAGATGCCATACCTCCAATGTTGCAAAGTGTAAAAGTGATTGACGGTGCTACTGTAGACTTACTTTTTTCCGAATCACTTGATGCTCCTCAGTCGAATACACGTTCAAATTACTCCGTCAATCAAAATATAGGAATTCCTTCTACAGCCATCCTTCAAAATGACAATAAAACCGTAAGACTTGGTTTTACAAATTCATTTAAGAATGGCTATGAACACCAACTCTCCATATCAGGCATTAGAGATATTGCTGGAAACGAGATCGGTCCTCTTGAGAAAGCGTTTCTTTACTTCGTGCCAATAACGGCACAAGTCAAAGACATTATCATCAACGAGTTTTTCCCTGATCCAAGTCCTATTATTGGCTTGCCTGAACAAGAGTTCGTTGAAATATATAATAGGAGCGCTCACCCATTTGATTTGGCTGGTTGGCAATTAACCGATCGAAGTTCAATTGCCATGCTTCCGAGTCAAATCATACTGCCAAATGAATATTGGATCATTACCACCTCATCAGGAGTCCCTCTATTTTCATCGCTTGGCAAAACCCTTGGAACTTCAAATTTTCCAACGTTAAATAATTCAGGTGATAAAATTATTTTGCTTGATCCAACCGGATTGAAAGTAGATTCACTTTCCTACAATTTGAAATGGTATAGTGATGCCGACAAGCAACAAGGTGGTTGGACGGTTGAGCTTCTAAATCCAGATACACTACGCTATGATTCTACCAACTGGTTAGCCTCTTTTGATATTCGTGGAGGAACTCCAGGGAAACAAAACTCACAATTCGGAAAACAGTTTGATCAAACACCTCCAACATGGCTTAACCTGCTTGTGATTAATCAAAATGAGTTACTCTTAAATTTTAATGAAGCCCTTAACACAACCTCAATACAAAATCCAACTAGTTATTCCATCAATAATCAGATTGGGAGCCCAACTAAAATCACGCTTTCTTCTGATAAGCGAGCTGTTACGCTTTCCTTTTCAGAAGTTTTTGTAAACGGGGTGATTGATACTCTAAGTGTTGTCGGTATAACTGATTTGGCTGGCAATCTCCTATTCCCAACAAAGAAAAGTTTCCTATACTTCTTACCTTCAGTTGTTCATTCAAAAGATATTATCATCAATGAATTCATGGCAGATCCAACTCCTGTAGTTGGGCTGCCTGAAGCAGAGTATATCGAGCTTTATAACCGCTCTACAAATCCAATTGATCTTGCCAATTGGAAATTGAGTGATGGTTCTTCCTTTGCAATATTTCCCAGTAACATTATTCATCCAAAAGAATACTGGATTGTGGTTTCTTCTTCCGTGGTTCAACAATTCACTTCTTTTAGTAATGTGCTCGGCCTTTCCAACTTTCCTTCGTTCAATAATAATGGAGATAAAATTATTTTGTCCGATCCAACCGGTTTAACAGTTGATTCCCTTTCCTACAATTTAAAATGGTATCGTGATTTAGATAAGCAAGTCGGAGGCTGGTCGCTGGAATTATTAAATAGTGACACCCTTCGATATGATTCGGCAAATTGGTTAGCCTCGATTGATTACAACGGTGGCACACCCGGAAAGAAAAATTCCCAAGACGGTAAATTTTTTGATCAAACCCCGCCAAGTCTGATTAGTGTCACCCCGATTAGCCAAAGTCTATTGCAATTATCATTCGATGAAAAACTTGAGCAAACGTCAAGTGAATCTATTACAAATTATAAGGCTAATAATCAGCTGGAAAATCCTCAAAGCGCTACATTATCATCTGATAAAAAGACAGTCGTTTTATCTTTTCAAGAAACTTTTAAAAATGGTGTTACCAATTCAATTATAATCACAGGCATTTCCGATCTGTCGGGCAATTTGCTTAAAAGTGCTCAGAGAGATTTTCTGTATTTCATTCCCCAACCAATAAATCCCAAGGACCTCATCATTACAGAAATTATGACCGATCCTGCTCCCGTTGTTGGTTTGCCCGAAGCCGAATACATCGAAATTTTTAATCGGTCGATTAACGCAATTGATCTGTTAAATTGGACCTTAACTGATGGAGGTTCCATTGCAAAGTTTCCTTCCAAAATCATACAGCCGAACGACTATTTGATTGTTCATGCATCAACATCAACGCAATTCAACTCATACCCAAATAAAATTTCTCTTGTTTCCTTTCCTTCATTAAACAACACCAGCGATTCAATTGTCCTTAAAAATTCTTCCTCAATTACCATTGATTCCATTGCATACAC